>JAUSKS010000235.1 GCA_030646595.1 Gallionellaceae bacterium
GGTCAGGTAACGCATGCCTGGTCTTTGGATAGTATTTATCAGTACAATCCCAACCAGTCGCACAGCGAGAAATTCAATATGGCTGCGCGTTACCAGCCGGAAAGCGGCAAGGTTCTCAACCTCGGTTATCGTTTCACCCGCAGCAGCCTACGCCAGGTAGATATTTCTACGCAGTGGCCATTTTCCAGCCGCTGGCATGGACTGGCACGCTGGAATTATTCATTGCAGGACAAGCATACGCTGGAGGCCTTGGCCGGGCTTGAGTATAATCAGAGTTGCTGGAAAATACGCATGGTGGCGCAGCATTTCGCTACCGCTACCCAGAAAACTACTACCAGCTTCTTCGTGCAACTGGAATTAAACGGTTTGGTGCAAATAGGCCCCGACCCCGCGAGTGTGCTTAACCAAAGCATACCCGGATACACCAAGCGGACATCATCCTCAGACTATACCCCGATTCAGGGTTTGCATTAATTCAGATATTTTGTGAAAGAATCCTAATGTTGCCATACAAAAAAATAATACAGATATTGCTGTTATGGCTGGCTTGTTCCTGGCCTGCAGCCTATGCGCAAGCACCCGCTGTACCGTCAAAAAGTGATCCGCAAAAACAGGCTGCAGCTATAGACCAGATTGTGGCGGTGGTGAACGACGATGTAATCACATTGTACGAACTGCAAGTGCGGGTGGGGATTGCCGAGCAACAATTAAAAAAGCGCGATATTTCCTTGCCTGCTGCGGAAGAATTAAAAAAGCAGGTGCTGGATCGCATGATCATGGACCTGTTGCAAACCCAGTTTGCCAAGGAGACTGGCGTACGCATAGACGATACCCAACTGGATAAAGCCATGCGCCGTATTGCACAAGAAAATAAATTTGCTTCACCCGTCGAATTGCGCGCCCAGCTGGAAAAAGAGGGCGTGGACTTTAAAAAATTCCGCGAAGAAATCCGTGGCGAAATTATTGCGGCACGTTTGCGCGAGCGCGAAGTGGACAGCAAGCTGGTCATCAGCGACGGCGAGGTGGAGAATTATCTTTCTACTCAAGTCAAGCAAGCCGGCAAAAGCGAAGAATATCAATTGGCCCATATCCTGGTGCTGGTGCCGGAGCAGGCCAGTGCGGACAAGATAGAAGCCAGTCGGCAGCGCGCTGCCAAAGCGCTGGCAGAATTGCGCAGCGGCGCAGATTTCGCGCAAGTTGCCGCAGGCTATTCCAATGCCAAGGATGCGCTGCAGGGCGGCAATCTGGGGTGGCGCGCAGCAGATAGCATCCCTACTTTATTTCAGGACGTATTGAAAAAAATGAAGCCGGGTGACACCAGTGAAATTTTGCGCAGCTCCAATGGTTTTCATATTTTCAAATTGGTAGACCAACGCATCAAGGACATTCCCCAGATCATTAAACAAACGCATGCGCGCCACATCCTGATTAAAACCAGCGAGCTGGTGCCAGACAATGAAGCCATGAAGCGTCTGCTGGAAATCAAGCGCCGCATAGAAGGCGGAGCCAGTTTTGTGGAGCAGGCCAAGCGCTATTCAGAAGATGGCAGTGCTGCGCAAGGTGGTGACCTGGGCTGGATTTCGCCGGGCGATACCGTGCCTGAATTTGAAGAAGCCATGAATGCCTTGCAGGACAAGCAGATGAGTGGAGCAGTGCAATCCGGTTTCGGCTGGCACTTGATTCAGGTATTGGAGCGGCGCAGTGCTGACATCAGCATGGAGCAGAAAAAGCAGCAAGCGCGTGTCGCGCTACGTGCGGTTAAATCGGACGAAGCCTATCAGGATTGGCTGCGGCAATTGCGCGACCGGGCTTATATCGAAATCCGCCTGGAAGCCGCGCGCTAATGCAGCAGACACTACGGCTGGCTATTACCAGCGGTGAACCTGCTGGCATAGGCCCGGATTTATGTTTGCAATGCACGCCGCACGCACATGATCTGGTGATACTGGCTGACAAAACTTTATTGCAGCAACGCGCTGCACTGCTCGGTCTAACGGTGCAATTGCATGACTATGATGCGCAACAAGCCATTGCTCCGCTACCCGCCGGGCATTTGCGTGTTTTGCATATACCATTGGCACAGGCTGTGCAAGCCGGTAAATTAAATGCCGCCAATAGCCCTTATGTGATTCAACTTTTGCAACGTGCTGTGCAAGGCTGCCAAACCGGCGAATTTGCGGGCATGGTAACTGCCCCGGTACATAAGGGTGTCATCAACGATGCCGGTATTCCATTCACCGGCCATACTGAATTTCTCGCTGACCAGACGCACACGCCACAAGTCGTGATGATGCTGGTCGGCGGTGGTCTGCAGGTGGCGCTGGCCACGACGCATCTGGCCTTGCGTGAAGTTGCTGATGCGATTACCCCCACTTTGCTGGAAAATGTGCTGCTTATTATTCAGCATGATCTTATCGCGCGCTTTGGCATTGCTCGCCCGCGCATACTCATAGCCGGGTTGAATCCGCATGCAGGAGAAGGCGGCCACCTGGGACATGAAGAAAATGCCATTATTATTCCGGTGCTGGATAAATTACGGGCACAAGGCATGGATGTCAGCGCGCCCTTGCCCGCAGATACTTTGTTTACGCCGCAACGTCTGGCACAATGTGATTGCGTATTGGCCATGTATCATGATCAAGGACTGCCAGTATTGAAACACGCCAGTTTCGGGCAAGGCGTCAATGTTACCCTGGGCTTGCCCATTATTCGCACTTCGGTAGATCACGGCACCGCGCTGGATATGGCCGGAACAGGCCGTGCTCAAAGGGGCAGTTTGCTGGAAGCCATTCAGATGGCGGCAGATATGCAGGGGGTACCCACCCCGGCACAACGTGCCCCCCCTCCATAGCCAGGAGGGGAAATTCGTGGGTTACGACCGCTGCTGGATGGTCTCCCCTCCTTGCCAAGGAGGGGAGGGAGCGCAGCGGAAGGGGTGGTAAATTTTTACCCACGGGAAAGTCCGATGAGCCAGAAACAATAATAGCTCTTGTCAGCGATCAGAAAAAAGGCTAACTTCCGCCTGTAACGCATTAGCAAGAAACAAATATCGGGGAAGAACACTATGGCGCGTCCGGAAAAAATTCGCCTCGGCGATTTGTTGGTGCAGCAGAAACTGATCTCGAATGAACAGCTCAAGTTTGCCCTCGATGAGCAGAAGCGCAGCGGACGCAAGCTGGGACGGGTGTTGGTGGATAATGCCTACGTCACCGAAGATAATATTTCTGAAGCACTGGCCAAGCAACTCAATATCCCTTTCATCAATTTAAAGTACTACAACATCAACCTGGAAATTGTCCGCCGCCTGTCCGAGAGCCAGGTGCGGCGCTTTCGTGCATTGGCACTGGAAGATCGCAATGGCGTGTTACTGGTCGGCATGGCCGATCCGACT
>JAUSKS010000237.1 GCA_030646595.1 Gallionellaceae bacterium
TGCTGGCGCGCTTCGGCGGTTTGCAGGGAGTGTATCAGGCCAGCGTAGAAGAGTTGGCGCAGGTAGACGGCATTAGCCGGGCACTGGCAGAAAAAATTTATCAACAATTGCACTGAAGCTGAGAACCGTAATCAAGCCACAGAGATCACAGAGGACACAGAGAGAATGCGGGCTTCACACACTGTTCATGGTTACCTGATGGGTCGGCGTGCCGTTAGCGATAGCTCATGGTTTTTGGTTACGACCCACCTAAAGGTTAGTCTCCTCCGCAACAAACCATTACATGGTGTGTTGTCTCTGTGGACTCTGTGATCTCTGTGGCTCATTGCTTTTTCCAAGTTTAATCTGAATTCCATGCCACTCAATATTCCCAATCTGCTAACTTGGTTTCGCATCCTGTTGATACCGGTATTCATCGGTGTTTTTTATCTGTCCGATGCCACCCTCAGCCTGCACCACAAGCACCAGCTCAGCACAGTGATTTTTGCGCTGGCCGCGATCACCGATTGGCTGGATGGGTATCTGGCGCGTGTGCTGAATCAGACTTCTGCTTTCGGTGCTTTTCTTGATCCGGTGGCGGACAAGCTGATGGTTGCTGCGGCTTTGATCGTGCTGGTGAATCTGGGTTATGTGGATATGCTGATCGCGTTCATCATTATTGGTCGCGAGATTGCCATCTCTGCCTTGCGTGAATGGATGGCTCAGATAGGCGAAAGCAAAAGCATTGCAGTTTCCCTGCTGGGCAAAATAAA
Organism: Gallionellaceae bacterium; assembly: GCA_030646595.1. Taxonomy (GTDB): domain Bacteria; phylum Pseudomonadota; class Gammaproteobacteria; order Burkholderiales; family Gallionellaceae; genus Nitrotoga. The sequence goes on from JAUSKS010000237.1 coordinate 753, forward strand.
AACCACCTTCCAGATGATAGCCGTATTATTGCTGCTCTATCACGAGCCGGTGCTGGCGTTGCCGACGCATGCCATCGGAACACTATTGCTGTATCTGGCTGCGCTGTTGACACTGGGCTCCATGCTTTATTACCTGTGGCTGGCGTTACCGCAAATCGCCAATAAATCGCGCGCGCAAAATTGATTTTTTATAGTATGCAAGGTATAGTGCTGCGCTTTCGGGGTGTAGCGTAGCCTGGTAGCGCGCCTGCTTTGGGAGCAGGATGTCGGGAGTTCGAATCTCTCCACCCCGACCAGATTAAATAATCTAGTCGAATAAAATTGGCTGCCGAATGAATTGTGCCCGTAGCTCAACCGGATAGAGCACCAGCCTTCTAAGCTGGGGGTTACAGGTTCGATTCCTGTCGGGCACGCCAGATGTGCGACGGGTCTTGTTTCAAGGTATTTTGCTGCAATGCATTTGGGTTCAATGGTGGTCGTAGCTCAGTTGGTAGAGCCCCGGATTGTGATTCCGGTTGTCGTGGGTTCGAGCCCCATCGATCACCCCAATTTAAACTGGCCGGAATTTGACGCACAGAGAAATGTGCTTCTACCGTATGTTCCCGGCCATCATCCTGCAACAGAATGAACCCCTCCTTGCTGAACACACCATCAACGCTGATCTTGTTTTCAGTACCTTGTATTAAGGTAATATGATAAACCGTACTGCGGTAGCGGTAATGTATCTGATAACCTTTCCAGTCCGCAGGCAAGCACGGTACAAAATACAGCTTGTCTATTTCCAGCCGTAGTCCGAGTAATGATTCCACGATCAAGCGATACATCCAGCCTGCCGAGCCGGTATACCAGCTCCAGCCGCCGCGGCCTGCATGGGGTGATACGGCATAGACATCTGCGCTGACAACATACGGTTCAACCTTGTAAACCTGTATGGTTTGCGCAGAATTGCCATGATAGACCGGGTTAATCATGGCCAGCAGCTCCCAGGCACGTTTGCTGTCACCCATCTCCGCCATGGCCATGATGGTCCAGATGGCAGCATGCGTGTATTGGCCGCCATTTTCCCGCACACCAGGCACATAGCCGCGGATATAGCCGGGATCCATTTCAGATTTATCGAAGGGTGGATGCAGCAATTGCACCAGACCATAATCGCGATGCACCAGCCGTTCATAGACTTTATCCATCGCCATGTGCGAACGCTCGGCGTTGGCCATGCCGGACAGCACGGACCAGCTTTGCGAAATGGAATCGATCTGACATTCGCTATTGCTGGCTGAGCCCAGCGGCGTGCCGTCATCAAAATAGGCGCGGCGATACCATTCACCATCCCAGCCGTTTTGCTCAATATTCTGACGCAGTTGCGCTGCTTCGCGCTGACACTGCGCAGCAAATTCTTCATCCCCATAACGGCGCGCCAACACGGTGAATTGGCGCAACACTTCACACAGGAAAAATCCCAGCCACACACTTTCGCCCTTGCCATGTATACCGACCAGATTCATGCCGTCATTCCAGTCGCCGATGCCGATCAGTGGCAAGCCATGCTCGCCAAATATCAGCGCGTGCTTGATGGCGCGCACACAGTGTTGATACAAGACAGCCGATTCTTGCGCTACGCCGGGCAGATCATAATAGGAATCTTCATCCGGGTTGACGGCGCGGCCTTCGAGAAAGGGTACAGATTCATCCAGTACACCAGTGTCACCAGTGGTGAGTACATAGCGGCAGGCCGCCAGCGGCAGCCATAAGTAATCGTCGGAACAACGCGTGCGCACGCCGCGCCCGGCAGGCGGATGCCACCAATGCTGCACATCGCCTTCGCGGAACTGACGGCTGGCACAGAGCAACAATTGGGCGCGCACCAGCTGGGGTTGGCTGTGGATCAGTGCCATGACATCCTGCAATTGGTCACGGAAGCCAAATGCGCCGCCCGACTGGTAATAGCCACTGCGCGCCCACAAACGGCAGGCAATAATCTGATAGAGCAGCCAGCCATTGGTCAATACATCCAGCGCCGGATCGGGCGTTTCTATGCGTACCGCGCCCAGAATATTATTCCAGTGCTGATAAATTTTCTCCAGCACGGAGCGGGCTGAGGCCGGGCCGCGGAAGCGGCGCATCAGATGGTTGGCCTCTTCCGCATTACCCCCAAGGCCGAGGCGGAAAATGATCTCACGCGCTTCGCCATCGGCCAGGTCAAACGGCACCTGAATGGCTGCGCAAGGATCGAGACCCGCGCCGGTTTTGCCGGATAATTTTATATTCGTCATGGCTGCCGGATGGTGCAGCGAGCCATTGCGTCCGATAAATTCGCTGCGGTCGCCGCTCATGCTGACATTTTGCATGCGGCTGGCGGCATCCACGTCGAAGAACGCCACGCGCCCGGCGAATTCGGTGTTATAGGCATTACGCGCCAGCAACGCATTGGTGGAGGCGATTTCCGTTACGACATGCATGGCCGATTTGGGCCGCAGATCGCCCAGCACCCATTCCACATAACCTGTGGCGGTGAGTTTGCGCGCCCGCCCTGATTCATTGCGCACTTTCAGAACGGAAAATTTGAGGGAAACATCCGTGGCGACGTACACAGTCAGTTCCGAATGAATACCGCCCTCATTATGCTCGAACACGCTATAGCCAAAACCGTGGCGGGAAGTATAGGAAGCAGTACCGGGGCAAGGCAGCGGCGTGGGCGACCAGAAATGGCCGCTTTCTTCATCGCGCAGATACAATGCTTCGCCGCTTAAGTCAGACACCGGATCGTTGTGCCACGGTGTGAGGCGGAATTCATGTGCATTCTCGCCCCAGGTATAAGCTTGGCCACTTTCTGAAATAAGCGTACCGAAATTGGGGTTAGCCAATACATTGCTCCATGGCGCTGGCGTTCTATGGGACGGGTCGGTGGTGATAATGTATTCGCGGCCATCGCGCGTGAAGCCGCCCAGGCCATTGGCCAGAATCAGATCACTGCGTGGTATCAAAGCAGAGGCAGGCACAGGGCGATGAATGCGGGTGGGAATCAGGCGCGGGACCGTGGCTTCCATCAACACTTCGCGATTGATCTGTTCTTCCAGCGAGCCGCGATTGTCGACGATGATGACCCGCGCTACGGATTGCAGCAGGATGCGGTCTTCGCTGGAAATCTGATCGGCTGGGCGGACAAAGATACCGCCGGGTCTATCCAGCACATGCGCTTCTATGCCGGTGGCAATCAAGCCGATGATTTGTTCTTGCAGTAATTGCCGGTAACCAGCGTGGTCTTCGTTCCAGATGACCAGATCAACTGCCAGCCCCTTGATACGCCAATACGCATGTGCTTGTACCATCTGCCGCACCAGATCCAGATGGGCCAGGCTGCCGATATGCAGCAGCACAATTGGCAAGTCACCGGAAATGGCGTAACCCCATAGCCCCGATTGCCCGCGCTGGTTTTTGATCAGGATGCTGGCGTTAGCGCGCAACGCAGGATTGGCATAAATGATGGAACTGGCCAGACGGGCATACAGTTGGGCGTCGGCTTCGCTCGCATTGAGTTGTTGCAGTACCACCTGGCTATGCGTCCAGGCTAGGTCCAGCACCCGATCAGCCAGATATTGATCGTGATATTTTCCGATCATGGCTAATGCGCCATCGCGTGTTTCGTATATGCCGCAAACAATATCAATAATCACGGTTTGTTCCGGGTCCAGGGTGATGCGGTTGCGGATGGACACCACCGGATCCAGCACTGAACCTTGATGGCCTGAGAGCGCGCCGGATTTGTTCATGGCTTGCGGGCTGGATAAAGTATGGCCGCGACCAATGAACTGCATGCGGTCAGTTTCATAAGAGGTCTCGTTTACTTCGGCACCATGCACTGCCATCAGGTGAAACATCCACGGCTGATGTTCTTCTTTGGAACGGGGTCGGCGCGTACAGAGTATGGCTTGCTGCTGCGTCAGGATTTCCGTTTGCACAAAAAGATTGCTGAACGCAGGATGCATCGCATCGGCGGCAGGTGGAGCCAGCACTACTTCAGCATAGCTGGTCACCTCAATCGTTTTGCGCAATCGTGAGCCATTGGTAATCCGTACGCGGCGCAGTTCGATATCATCTTCCGGGGATACCACGATTTCAGTATGTGTATCGAAATAGCCATCACGGCGGCGGAATTCAGCACGCCCTTCGGAGAAAATGGCTTCATACCGCGTTGGCTGCACACAGGCAGGTTGATAAGCCGTAGACCAGAATTCGCCGCTGCCATCATTCTTTATTTCGCGGATATAGCAGAAGGAACCCCAGTTGTCGCAAGTCATATCTTCCCGCCAGCGCGTTACCGCCAGCTCGCGCCAGCGGCTGTTGCCACCACCGGCATGGGTCACCATGACGTGGTAGCGGCCATTGGATAACAATTGCACTTCCGGTATGCGCGCGTTGGGCTGAGTCAACACGCGCATCTGCATTTCCGGGCGGCTGGGAGCGGGACGAATGTGGACCGCTTCGGCAGGCTGTGCATGGAAGGCAATGGCTGGAGGAATACGCTCCTGCAACAGCAACAAGGCGGACTGAAATTGGGTGTCGGCGATGAAACGCTGCTGCATCGGACGATCCAGCAATAAATAGGTCAGCGAGAGCAAACTCATGCCCTGATGGTGAGCCATGAAGGAATGAATTATGGTGCTTTTTTCACCGCGTCTTTGGCGCGAGGCGGTGTAATCGATGGCCTCATAAAAACCATACCTGCCTTCCAGACCTATGTCCGCCAGGCG
>JAUSKS010000099.1 GCA_030646595.1 Gallionellaceae bacterium
GGTGGTTGTGGATGTCATGAAAATCTCCTATTGACTTTGGTGTTACTAAGGTAACACCTTGTTTCGTACACGTCAATATTCATGGTTGAGTGAGCTGCGTAAGGAAACCTACCCCACCACATGGAAAAATGGCTGGGTAAAATAAGTCTAAGAGTTTAATAAACATCTGCTTGCCTCGTGCGGTAGAATACAGCCCCATGAATACTCCCCAACTTTCTGTTGTCATTCCCGTTTATAACGAAGAAGAAGGTTTGCAGAACCTTTTTGATCGTTTGTATCCGGCGCTGGACAAGCTCGGCGTTAGCTATGAGATTGTATTTATCAACGACGGTAGCATGGATCGCTCTGCTGCCATTCTGCGTGAGCAGTTTCAGATTCGTCCCGATGTGACGCGCGTGGTTTTATTCAATGGCAATTTCGGCCAGCACATGGCCATCATGGCTGGCTTTGCGCATACGCATGGCAAGCGCGTGGTGACGCTGGATGCCGATTTGCAGAATCCACCGGAAGACATAGGCATACTGCTGGCCAAGATGGATGAGGGTTATGATTACATCGGCTCCATCCGCAGGCAGCGTAATGATGTGTGGTGGCGGCATGTACTGTCACTGGCGATGAACCGTATACGTGAGCGCATTACCCGCATCAAGATGACCGATCAAGGCTGCATGTTACGCGCCTATGACCGCCACATTATTAACGCCATTAACAGTTGCAAGGAAGTAAATACTTTTATCCCGGCGCTGGCCTACACTTTCGCGCGTAATCCTGCCGAAGTCGTGGTTGGGCACGAGGAACGCGCTGTCGGAGAATCAAAGTATTCACTCTATGATTTGATCCGGCTTAATTTTGATCTAGTCACCGGATTTTCTGTCGTGCCCTTGCAATGGTTTTCCATGGTCGGGATTGCAACGTCTTTGTTGTCGGCATGCTTTGTAGTGTTTCTGCTGGTGCGTCGTTTGCTGGTGGGTCCCGAAGCCGAAGGGCTGTTTACCTTGTTTGCCATCGCCTTCTTTCTGATCGGCATCACCTTGTTTGGCATTGGTATGCTGGGCGAATACATAGGTCGTATTTATCAGCAGGTGCGCCATCGCCCGCGCTATTTGATACAGGCGGTGTTGGATAGTAATCAAGAGCGGGCATTGCGCAGCGAAATCTGGTCTCGCTCCGGCGATGGCATGGAGCGACGTTCTTCGCTTGTTCCGCGCAGCTAAATGGCGACAGCAATCGTATTTGCCTATCACAATGTCGGCTACCGTTGTTTATCGGTATTGCTGGCGCAGGGTGTGAGTATTCCATTAGTGATCACCCACCGCGATAACCCGCAAGAAACCATTTGGTTTGATAGCGTAGCCCAATTAGCTGCGCTGCATAATATTCCGGTGATTACGCCGGATAATCCCAACCTGCCCGAAGTGGTGGAACAAATACGCGCATTACAGCCGGACTTTTTCTTTTCTTTTTACTACCGCGAAATGCTCAAGCGCGAGTTGTTGCAGATTCCTGCAAAAGGCGCGCTGAATATGCACGGCTCGCTCCTGCCGAAGTATCGCGGACGTGTGCCGGTGAACTGGGCAATTATCAATGGCGAAACGCAGACCGGCGCGACTCTGCATTACATGACCGAGAAGCCGGATAACGGCAACATTGTAGCGCAGCAAGCCGTGCCGATTTTGCCCAACGATACTGCGCTGGCCGTGTTTCAGAAAGTCACCGTGGCAGCGGAAATGGTGTTGCACAGTTGCTTGCCTGGTTTGCTTGCAGGAACGGCTCCCTCCATACCGCAAGACTTAACTCAGGGCAGTTATTTTGGCGGACGTAAACCGGAGGATGGCATTATTGATTGGTCGCAGGATGCACAAGCCATTCACAACCTGGTGCGCGCTGTGGCTCCACCCTATCCGGGCGCAACGACATACTTGCTGGGGAAACCCATACACATTTTGCAAACGCTGGTAGCGGATACCGGGGCGCGTACAAATCGCCCTTCTTTCCATATTGAACAAGGCCATGCCTATGCCAGTTGCGGACAAGGTATATTACGTATCGTGCGCTTCGAGCTGGATAAGGTAGAGATGAATGCGACAGAATTTGCTGCACAATATGGCACTGCAAAATTTGAATTTAATGTTTAAGGAATGTAGATGAAGAAAGTTCTAATACTGGGTGTGAACGGCTTCATCGGCCATCATTTATCTAATCGAATCTTGAGCACTACGGATTGGGAAGTGTATGGCATGGATATGAGCACGGACCGCATTGCTGATTTAATCGGCAAGCCGCGCTTCCATTTTTTTGAAGGCGACATCACCATCAATAAGGAGTGGATGGAATATCACATACGTAAATGCGATGTAATCCTGCCGCTGGTAGCGATTGCTACGCCTTCCACCTACGTCAAGCAGCCGCTACGGGTGTTTGAACTGGACTTTGAGGCCAACTTGCCTATCGTGCGCGCCGCAGTGAAATATCACAAGCATCTGGTTTTTCCTTCCACCTCGGAAGTATATGGCATGTGTCACGACGACGAATTTGATCCGGAAAATTCCGAGCTGATATGTGGACCGATCAATAAACCACGCTGGATATATTCCTGTTCCAAGCAACTGATGGATCGCGTGATTTGGGGCTATGGCATGGAAGGCCTGAACTTCACCTTGTTCCGCCCATTTAACTGGATAGGGGCCGGGCTGGATTCCATCCACACGCCGAAAGAAGGCAGCTCGCGCGTGGTCACGCAATTTTTTGGACACATCGTGCGTGGCGAAAACATCAGCCTGGTAGATGGCGGCCAGCAGAAACGGGCGTTTACTTATGTTGATGATGGCATCGATGCGCTGATTAAAATCATAGACAACAACAATGGCATTGCCAGCGGAAAAATTTATAACATCGGCAATCCGGTCAATAATTACTCCATCCGCGATCTGGCCACCATGATGCTCAAGCTGGCCGAGGAATATCCGGAATACCGTGAATCGGCCAAGAAGGTCAAGCTGGTAGAAACGACTTCAGCTGCTTATTACGGCAAGGGTTATCAGGATGTGCAAAACCGCGTACCCAAGATTACCAATACCTGCGAGGAACTGAACTGGCAGCCGACGACATCTATGGCGGATACGCTGCGCAAAATTTTCGACGCTTACCGCAGCCAGATCAGCGAAGCACGTAGTTTGAATGACTGAAAGGCAGGAGCGAGGAGCGAGGATCGAGAAAACCCGCTGCCCTGTTCTTCACTCGATCCTCAATCCTCGATCCTGAATTATGAAACAACTCGCCCTCAAGATTGATGTAGATACTTATCGCGGTACTTGTGAAGGCGTGCCGCGCTTGGTGGAAACGCTACAGCGCCACCAGGCCCAGGCTACTTTTTTCTTCACGCTAGGCCCCGACCATACCGGGCGTGCCATCAAGCGTGTTTTTCGTCCAGGTTTTATCGGCAAGGTATCGCGCACTTCGGTGCTGGAACACTACGGCCTTACAACGCTGCTGTATGGCATCTTGCTGCCCGGGCCGGACATAGGGCGCAACTGTGTGAAAATTTTGCATGCCGTGCGCGATGCCGGTTTTGAAACCGGTATTCATTGCTATGACCATATCCGCTGGCAAGATTATGTGATGAACAAAGATGCAGCGTGGACCCGGCGTGAGATGCAGCGCGCCGTGGACAGGTACACAGAAATTTTTGGCGTGGCACCCAGGGCGCATGCAGCTGCGGGTTGGCAGATGAATCGTCATGCGCTACGGCTGATGCAGGGCTTTGGTTTTGATTACAGTTCGGACACGCGCGGTACACATCCATTTACGCC
>JAUSKS010000239.1 GCA_030646595.1 Gallionellaceae bacterium
ACTGCTACCGCAGAACTTGATGCCGGGTCGCTGGCAGTGGAACTGCGCTCCGTTAATCATCGTTATCTCGACCTCCAGTTGCGGGTACCAGACGAGATGCGCCTGCTGGAACCCATGCTACGCACAGCAATCACCGAACAATTAACGCGCGGCAAGGTAGAATGCCGCATCAATTATACTGCCCGCCAAGCGGGAGAACATCCGGCGCAACTTAACCACACACTATTGCAACAATTGGCGCGCTGGAATAACCAGGTACAAACTGTTCTGCCCCACGCCGCCAGCCTGAGTGTGGCTGATGTGTTGCGCTGGCACGGAGTATTGCACAGCTCCGTGCTGCCTGCCGCCACCTTGCACACTACCGTGCAACAGCTTTTGCTACAAGCAGTACAAGAATTTCATGCAGCGCGCGCCCGTGAAGGCGAAAAGTTAAAAGATTTTCTGGAACAACGCGTGGCACAAATTGCCACCTTGCGTAGCGCTGTCGCGCCACATATCCCAGTCGCCATTGCAGCCTATGAAACAAAGCTGGTCACTCGTTTGCACCTGGCCATGCAAAGTTATGATGATGACCGGGTGCGCCAGGAGATCAGCTTGTTTGCCAGCAAGATCGATTTGGATGAGGAGCTCTCGCGGCTGCAAACCCATCTGACCGAAATGAAACGGATACTGGCTGAAGGTGGCGTAGTGGGTAAACGGCTGGATTTTGTAGTACAGGAATTACACCGTGAAGCTAATACGTTGGGTGCAAAATCAGTGGATATCGAAGTATCGCGCATCGCCATGGAAATGAAGCTGCTGATCGAACAAATGCGTGAACAAATTCAGAATATAGAATAGGGGAGGCCATGTCAGGAAATCTCTTCATTGTCAGTGCACCATCAGGTGCGGGCAAAACCAGCCTGGTCAATGCCTTGCTGGTTAACAATTCACAGATCGATGTTTCCGTTTCCTATACCACCCGCGCGCCGCGTCCGGGCGAAGTAGAGGGCAAGGATTATCACTTTATCAGCCGCGAAATTTTCATGGCCATGGCACAACATGGCGATTTTCTGGAAAGCGCTGAGGTATATGGCAATCTGTACGGAACTTCGCAATCGTGGATAGAAAATGAAACATTGAATGGCCGCGATATTCTGCTGGAAATTGATTGGCAGGGCGCGGCGCAAGTGCGCCGCAAATTTCCCGACTGCATCAGCGTTTTTATCCTGCCGCCCTCTTTACAGGCATTGGAAACCCGCCTCAAAGCGCGCGGGCAGGATAGTGCAGAGGTTATCGCGCAACGCTTGCATATGGCACAAGATGACATGGGTCATGTGGCAGAGTTTGATTATGTTATCATCAACGACAAGCTGGACGAGGCATTGCAGCAACTAAATGCCATCGTCATTGCTGCCGGGCTGCGCCGCGACCGGCAGTTAGCACGTCAACAAGCTTTAATTAAGCAACTACAAAACTGAAAGAGGTATTTTATGGCTCGCATTACTATAGATGATTGTCTGGCACGTATCCCTAACCGCTTTGAACTCACCCTGGCCGCTGCCTATCGTGCCCGCCAATTGGCCAACGGAGCCAGTTATCTGGTGGAAGAAAGCAAGGACAAGCCGACTGTGGTTGCCTTGCGCGAAATCAGCGAAGGCAAAGTGGGTCTGGAAATTCTTAATCGCGGACAGGCATAATTCTCATATCACCGGAATTGCATTCCGGTGGCTTCCCCCGCAACGGCAAGCGGAGTTATATATAGTGACATAAATCTACTGCGCGAATGAAGGGCTGCGTTGCGCGGTGCTCGGAATCCTCATGGATGTATCTATACACTCCGGCTCCTGCGCTCCGTGCGCCTTGCCCTTCATCCGCTCGCTACGATTTCGGTCGCCATATATAGATGGCACAAGAGTTTAGTGTAGGCTAACATTCAGATCATGCCACAATCACTATCTGGATTTTTAGAGGCCCCCATGTCGGACGCAGAGAGTCTACTGCAAGAAGTTTCCTCCTACCTCAAGCCCAAGGATGTCGAGCACATCCGGCAAGCGCTGGGGTTTAGCGATAGCGCCCACCATGGCCAATTACGTCAGTCCGGCGAGCCTTACATTTCGCACCCCATTGCTGTTGCCCGCATACTCACCCCTTTACACCTGGATGCACCGGCCATCATGGCAGCCTTGCTGCATGATGTAGTAGAAGACACGCATATCAGCAATGCTGAAGTAGCCGAAAAATTCGGCAAGCCGGTGGCTGCCCTGGTGGATGGTTTGAGCAAGCTCGATAGAATCGAATTTGAAACCAAGGAAGATGCGCAGGCAGAAAATTTCCGCAAAATGCTGCTGGCCATGGCGCGCGATGTGCGCGTCATTCTGATCAAGCTGGCTGATCGTTTGCACAATATGCGTACGCTGCATTCCATGGCGCGTGAGAAAATTGAGCGCATCGCGCGCGAAACCATGGAAATCTACGCGCCTATTGCCAACCGCCTGGGGTTGCATGAAATTTATCAGGAGTTGCAGGACTTGAGCTTTATGCACCTGCACCCTACCCGCTATGCTGTGCTGGTAAAGGCGATTAAGGTGGCGCGCGGTAATCGCCGCGAAGTGGTGGGCAAAATTCAGGACGCTATTCGTCAGCGTCTGGAAGAACACCATGTCATTGCTCAGGTACAGGGGCGCGAAAAACATCTGTATAGCATTTATGAAAAAATGCAGTCCAAATCACTGGCCTTTTCGCAGGTGCAGGATATTTACGGCTTTCGTGTGCTGGTCGATAATGTGGCCGCCTGTTATCTAGCCTTGGGCGCGCTGCATGGGCTGTATAAACCGATACCGGGGAAATTCAAGGATTATATTGCCATCCCCAAAGGCAATGGTTATCAATCGCTGCACACCACCTTGTTTGGTCCTTATGGCACGCCCATCGAAGTGCAGATACGCACGAGCGAAATGCACAAAATTGCGGAAGCCGGGGTTGCCTCACATTGGCTGTATAAAACCACACATACGCCCATTAATGATTTGCACAAACAAACTCACCAGTGGTTGCAAAGCTTGCTGGAAAGCTTAAGCCAGAGCGGCGACTCCATTGAGTTCCTGGAACATTTGAAAGTCGATTTATTTCCCGACGAAGTTTATGTATTCACCCCTAAAGGAAAAATACTGGCTTTGCCGCGCGGCGCTACGGCGGTGGATTTTGCTTATAGCGTACATACCGATATTGGCAATCGTTGTGTGGCGGCCAAAGTTAATTTCGAGCTGGTGCCCTTGCGCGCCGAGCTACGCAATGGCGATCGTGTAGAAATCATCACTGCTTCAAATGCCAAGCCTAACCCGGCATGGCTCAGTTACGTGGTCACCAGCAAGGCGCGCAGCCAAATCCGCCATTTTCTGAAGACCATGCATTTTGAAGAATCAGCTCAGCTGGGTGAACGCTTGCTCAAGCAGGCACTGGCCTCATTGGGGGTCAAACCACAGGACATAGAAGATGCACAATGGGAAAAATTAATTAAAGACACCACCGCTAAATCCCGTATGGAGATTCTCGCGGATATTGGTCTGGGGCGTCGCCTGAACATGGTGGTGGCGCGCCAGCTTGCGCGCATGAGCGACGGCAATGGGCACGAGCATTCCAATAGCGGTGTGATTACCATTCAGGGAACAGAAGGCCTGGCCGTACAATTTGCCAAATGCTGTCGCCCCATTCCGGGCGATCCCATCATCGGCATTATCAAGAAGGGCCAAGGACTGGTAGTGCACACCCACGACTGCCCCACCTTGCGCAAAGGGCGCGGCGGCACTGACGAGTGGCTGGATGTAGTGTGGGACAAACACATCAACAAACCTTTTGATGTCAGCATTAAACTGATCGTGGCCAATCAACTGGGCGTTCTGGCCAAAGTAGCTGCCGCCATTGCTGAGGCAGAATCCAACATTGAAAATGTCCATTTCACCAACGAAGGGGATTACACTACTCTGTATTTTACTTTGCAGGTCGGCAACCGGCAGCACCTGGCCGGCGTCATGCGCGGCCTGCGCGGCATACCTGAAGTGGTGCGGATCACGCGAATCAAGGCTGCGCCAGCTTAACGCAGATCAAAAGCACCTGAACAGGGTCTCCTGAAACCGTACTGACTTGCATACTTTTTCCTGATGAAAAAATTATAATTTCCCACCAAACTGGCGCAATAATTCCACCATTGCGCCTGCCTTATCCAGCGTCTCCTGATATTCCCCTTCCCCTTCGGAATCTGCTACCAAGCCGCCACCCGCCCAAAAACGAATTTCCTCGTCTGCGTAAATTAAAGTACGAATGGCAATATTGCTATCCATGTTGCCATCAAAACCTATATAGCCAATAGATCCACAATACACGCCACGCCGGTGCGGCTCAAGTTGCTCTATGATTTCCATGGCCCGTTGCTTGGGTGCACCGGTGACGGAACCACCGGGGAAGCAGTTGCGCAGCAAGGCCAGTGCATCCTGCCCCGGCGCAAGCTGGCCGATGACTGTGCTGACCAGGTGATGTACCTGGGCAAAGCTCTCTATCTCAAACAGCTGAGGCGCTTGCACTGAGCCCGGCACACAGCTTTTGCCCAAGTCATTACGCAACAAATCTACGATCATCAGGTTTTCTGCGCGGTCTT
>JAUSKS010000249.1 GCA_030646595.1 Gallionellaceae bacterium
CTGATGTCCGGGCTGGATATTTCAGAAAAACGCCTGCCGCAGGATGGTCGCTTCAATGTGAAGGTACGTGATCAATCAGTCGATGTGCGTATCTCTACCATGCCCACCCAATATGGTGAATCGGTGGTGATGCGTTTGCTGAATCAGGGCAGTGGGGCATTGTCACTGGACAAGCTGGGCATGCCGCCGGACGTGCTGGTGCGCTTTCGCGAAATCATACGGCGCAGCAGTGGCATGGTGCTGGTCACTGGCCCCACGGGTAGCGGCAAGACCACTACCTTGTATGCTGCACTATCGGAAATCAATACCATAGACCAGAAAATCATCACCGTGGAAGACCCGGTGGAATATCGTCTGGCGGGCGTCAACCAGGTGCAGGTGAATGAAAAAATAGAGCTGTCTTTCGCGCGAGTGTTGCGCGCTTCGCTACGCCAGGATCCAGACGTTATACTGGTGGGTGAGATGCGTGATGCAGAAACGGCGCAGATTGGTTTGCGTGCTGCGATGACCGGTCACCTGGTATTTTCCACATTGCATACGCGTGATGCGGCAGGTACGCTGTTTCGCTTGGTGGATATGGGCACACCGAAATACATGGTGGCCTCCTCAGTGCAAGTGGTGTTGGCGCAACGGCTATTGCGCTTGATATGTGAAAGTTGCAGCGAGCCGCATACGCCGACTCCGCAAGAAGCGGAATGGCTGGAGCATGAAGGTGTCGGGCCTGATGCCTGGGGTACTTTGCTACATGGGCGTGGTTGTTCGCGTTGCAATGGTACTGGCTATAGTGGACGATTTGGCGTATACGAAATGCTGGAAATGACCCAGGCTCTGGCGGAGGCTGCCACACATAAAGATGCAGAACATTTCATGCAGGCTGCACGCAAGTTCATGGAGGGTAAAACCTTGCTTCATCATGCGCTGCAAAAAATGAAAGCAGGCCAGACATCGGTGGCGGAAGTCATGCGTATCAGTAACCAGATCGAGGATTAATGGCGCTATTTGCCTACAAAGGCCGGGACTCGCGCGGCGAAGTGGTACGCGGCACACTGGATGGTGCTGATAGTGGTGCTATTGCTGACCAGCTATTCAACATCGGCATCACCCCTACCGAAATCAAGACATCGGGCGCAGTGCAGGCCACGGTGCGCAAGGGCGGCTGGCTGGATAGTCTGACCCGCCAAAAAATCACCCGCTTGGATCTGATGTTGTTCAGCCGCCAGATGTATACCTTGCTCAAGGCAGGTGTACCCATCATGCGCTCGCTGGCTGGTTTGCAGGAATCTGCGCAAAACCCGGCCTTTGCCGCGCTGTTGCTGGACTTGCGCGAAAGCCTGGATAGCGGACGGGAACTTAGCGCCGCCATGCGCCGTCACCCAAAAATATTTTCAACTTTCTATGTCAGCATGGTGCAGGTCGGTGAAATGACCGGCATGCTGGACGAAACTTTTATTCGGCTGTATGCCCACCTGGAGTTTGAAAAACAGATGGATGAAAGCATACGCGGTGCCATGCGCTACCCCATGTTTGTGATGATGGCGATGGCGATTGCCATAGTGATTGTCAATCTCTTCGTCATTCCGGCTTTCGTCAAAGTATTCGAAGGATTCCACACTGAACTGCCACTCATGACGCGCATGCTGATCGGGTTCTCCAACTTCATGGTGCATTCCTGGCCTTTTCTGCTGGCTCTGGCGATAGGCTTGGTGGTTGGGTTTCGGGTGTATACCACCACACCAGACGGTAAATATAACTGGGATAAATATAAATTGCGGTTACCTATTGCCGGGAAAATCATACTCAAAGGAACCCTGGCACGCTTTGCGCGCAGCTTGGCGCTGGCTTTCAAAAGCGGCATTCCCATCGTGCAGGGATTAAATGTGGTCGGCATGGTAGTGGACAACAGCTTTATGCGCGCTCGCATTGAGCAAATGCGCGATGGTGTGGAGCGCGGCGAAAGCATATTGCGCACGGCAGTGGCCAGTGGTGTTTTTAATCCTACAGTCTTGCAAATGATTGCGGTCGGTGAAGAAACAGGCGACATGGACGGTTTGATGTTCGAGATCGCCGGCATGTATGAGCGCGAAGTGGAATACGAAGTCAAAACCCTCAGTCAGCAAATCGAACCCATCATGATCGTTGCCCTGGGCATAATGGTACTGATCCTCGCGCTCGGCATCTTCCTGCCGATATGGGATTTGGGCAAAGCGGCGTTGCACAGATGAAGAACAGGATCGAGGATCGAGGATCGAGGATCGAGTCGCCCAGCGGTATACGCGGCACTCAGGGTTTAACTCGATCCCCGATCCTCAATCCCCGATCCTCCAAAGGTTTCACCCTAATCGAACTGATAGTAGTGATCTGCCTGGTAGCCATTTTTGCCAGTGTGCTGCTGGAGCGCGTATTGTTTTATCAGGAGCAGGCAGAAAAGGCGGCGATGGAACAAGTGGCCAGCGCCTTGCAAAGCGCGCTGACCATGCAGCATGGACGCCTGCTTGCCCGCGGCATGGAATCTGATATCACCACGCTGGCGGCAGATAATCCCATGAGCTGGTTGGCAAAAATTCCCAAAAATTATTCCGGGGAATTTTATGATGTCTCGCCGCGATCAGTCGCGCCGGGCAACTGGATGTTCGATCTGAAAACGCGCAATCTGGTTTATATCCTGGACCGTGGCAATTTCTTCACCCCCGGAAAAGACGGCCACAAATGGATACATTTCCGTGTCAATTTTCTTTATGAAGCATCGCCTGATAAATCTGGCAAAGGCAAGCAAGAATTAGTCGGTACCCTGTTCGAACCAACCGAACCGTACCGCTGGTTTGATTAGTTGATCATTTCTGCTCAGAATTCCCTCCCCCTTGCAGGGGGAGGGCTAGGGTGGGGGTAGAACATAATGTTAACCAAAGCAGAATAGATAGTACTAAATGACTGCAAGAATCAAGCCTATAACAACCGCAAGAGCACGGTCGTTACGGGGTAGTATGACTGATGCTGAGCGTTTACTGTGGCAAGCATTACGAGGCAAGCAACTTAACAACTACCGCTTTCGTCGTCAGCATCCCATCGGACAATATATTGCTGATTTTGTCTGCGTTGAGCAAAACATAGTGATTGAACTCGATGGTGGTCAACACCAAGAGCAACTTGCATATGATGAACAGAGGACTGCTTTCTTGCGAGCACAGGGTTGGCAAGTCTTGCGTTTTTGGAACACCGATATATTAAAAAATATTGACGGGGTGTTATTTACTATTGCGCAAAGTTTAGCGGTTGCACCCCCATCCTAGCCTTCCCCCTACAAGGGGAAGGAACAGGTGAGTATCAGTATTGATCTTCCTCCTTCCCTCCCCCTTGCAGGGGGAGGGCCAGGGTGGGGGTAGAAGCAGTCGAGTCGTTAAACAAGGAGAATAGCCATGTCCATTATCACTACATTAGCGTTACGCAGTCTGGTACTGTTCCTGATGGTGGGCAGCGTTACCGGGCTGTTCGTCGGTGCTGCCCTCATCCTGCGCCAGGATTGGTTAACGCGCGTCAGTAAATTCACCAACCGCTGGGTGTCTACCCGGCGCATGACGCGCCCGCTGGAACAACCCATGAACCTGGATTTCTGGTTTTATCGCTATCGCCGGGTGAGCGGATCATTGATGCTGGTGGGCGCAGTGTTTATCCTCTATTTTTTTATCGCGCGCTTTGATAAGCACAGCGTCCTGTCCAGCTTATCCAAAAATGCCCTCATCCCCCCTGCACTAATGAGCGGGGTCATAGATGCACTCGTGCTAATCAGTTTGATTGGCGCTGTGTTAGTCTTCATCGTCAGTTTGTTTCTACTGTTCCGTCCCAGTTTGTTACGCGGCCTGGAGCATGGCTCCAACCGCTCATCTTCCCTGCGCCGCGCACTCAAACCCCTCGAAATTCCCCGCACCGGCGTAGATGAATATGTATACCGCAATATGCAATGGGTGGGCGTACTGGTATTGTTGGGCAGCTTGTATACCTTGGTGGGGCTGGCGAGCTGGTTGAAGTAAATGTGGATTGACTGTAGTCGTTGCGACTACTACAAATAACCCCCAACGCTGCTATATGGGCGTTGCTACTTTCCGAGTGACCCGCGCGCATAGCCTTAGCATCGAGCTCACCTATTCAACTGCCTGCCGCAAGAAATTTCACCGCCTCGGCTGCAGTGAGGATGGGAATATGCTGATAGGACTTAATCTCAAGCAAATGTTTGTCACCCGAGACAATTAAATCTGCACCTGCCGCGAGCGCGCAGGCGAGCACATGATCGTCGTCAGGGTCGCGCAGAATGGTAGGGGCTATCGGTATGGGTGTGACGAGGGTAGCCAGTTCAACATAACCCATCACCAACTCATCGGCAGACGAACCGGTCACGCGCTATGACTTTGCTGAACTTGGCGCGTTGCAAGATGCGCGCAAGTTCCACCAGCAAGATTCGGCTGGTACAGAGCTCCACCTCATCGGCCTGCGCTGCATCGATCAACCGCGCCGGTGGCCCATTCCATAACAGCCCCGAGGCGACAATGTTGGTATCCAGTACCAGCCGCATCAGCCGCTGTTCTTGCTGCGGCGTTCCGCGCGGTCAGCCTCGATCTCGGCTTGAATCTCCTCCATCGTTAAAGGCGGGATACCCGCAGCGGCGATGCGCTCACGCGCTTCGGTCAGACGTGTGATGTGGCGGCGGCGCACCGCCTCGCGCAACATCGTCTGAAGCGCTTGCGGTTCCAACAAGCCTAGATTGTTTGCCTCCTTGGCCAGACCATCGGGCAAATCCAGTTTTACTTGTAACATCGTCATCATCAATCTCCTTTTGTAGCGGCTGGCCTGTGCCAGTATGTTCGCACCATTTTCGTTACGAACGCTAACTTGGTTTTTGGTAACTGGCTAATGCGGTCATCTTATGCTGCTGCCGCGCCTTTGGCAATTGGCCCCCACGAATTGCGAGCATGCAGGACATGCCGGAATTTTACATTTGACGGAGAATGGAACGGCAGGCATTATGCTACTTAACAAGTTGAGGCTTACGCCGTGGAAGAAAACGCTGGCTGGTCATTACTGTAAGCGTTAAATTTTTCTGCCGGGGGAAAATATGAAACTGAGCCATAGTCCAAACACAACATGCCACCTGAATTGCAGAGCCAGTTGAAGAACGCGCAGCGCAAAGGGTTGGCAAACGTAGCTTGGGTTAGCCGCTTGTGGCGTAACCCGGCGGAATGAATAAGTTAATGGCGGAGTGAGCAAATGATTATCACAACCACAACGGGTTCCATGTTTAAGCAACTGGCGATAATCCCTCAGCTATGGGGTAAATCAATCGAGTCTGACCCTGAGGTCTCCCCTCAAAACTTCGTTGCATTTCAATAAACTAAAGCGTACCTTCCGCCCAAAACAGTACATGCATGGCAGGTTTAATGTCTTTCGTAGCGACC
>JAUSKS010000251.1 GCA_030646595.1 Gallionellaceae bacterium
ATAATAGTTATCGTAGCGCCTTGCCATTGGATGGCGTGACCGGACATATTTTGTTAAAGGGCCATCAATTTCATCGTGAGGGACTGCCGGCCCAAATCAGACAAGGTCGTGCCCAGTTAAGCGTGACTGATTCTGTTCCACCAAAACCCGTTAACCCCTCCTTACCCAAAGTGACCGCACCGTCTCCATGAGCTCCAGTGGTGTGCAAGCCGAACAGCTGGCCGCTCAATTCTTGCAACAACGGGGTCTCAAGCTGTTACAACAAAATTACCGTTGCCGTTACGGCGAAATTGATTTGATCATGCAAGACGCAGACACCGTGGTATTCGCCGAAGTGCGTCTGCGCAAGCACAGCGATTTTGGCGGTGCTGCGGCCAGCATCAATGCCACCAAACAAGGCCGCTTGATTCGCGCCGCTCACCATTATTTGGCTGGCCTGGCGCACCTCCCGCCATGCCGTTTTGATGCTGTCTTATTGCAGGCTTTGGAGAGTAACAATATTGAATGGATCAGGGATGCTTTTAGCACCTGATTTCAGGTAATATCCTGCCCATCCCAACTCATCATTTACTGCTATGGACCTGACCGATAGAATCTGCCAGCATTTTGATGACAGCGCGCAAATCAAACTACAGGCCAAAGAGTTGTTGGCGCAGCCCATCGCATACGCTGCCAAGGCATTAGTAGCCTGCCTGATGAATGAGGGCAAAATTCTAAGTTGTGGCAACGGCGGCTCTGCGGCTGACGCGCAACATTTCGCGGCTGAATTGCTCAACCGTTTTGAAGTCGAACGTCCCGGTCTGGCCGCCATTGCGCTGACCACGGATAGCTCAGTGCTCACCTCCATCGCCAATGATTATTCCTACAGCCAGGTCTTTTCCCGGCAAGTGCGCGCGCTGGGCATGGCGGGCGATGTGTTGCTGGCCATTTCCACCAGCGGCAATTCAGCCAATGTAGTGGAAGCCGTACATGCCGCACATGAACGCGGTATGCGGGTTATTGCGCTGATTGGACATAATGGAGGCGTGATCAAAGGCATACTTGCTGCGGATGATATTCGCATTTGGGTCGATGCCGACAATACCGCACGCATCCAGGAAGTACATCTGCTCATCCTGCATTGCTTATGCGATGCCATTGATCATTTATTGATGGGGGTGGAGTAGTGCGGCTTTTTCATGGCGTATTGTTGGCGGCTGTACTCAGCACTTTGCAAGGTTGCTTTCCCATCGTAGCGGCGGGCTTGGGCGCGGGCGCATTAATGGGCTCGGATCGCCGCACAGCGGGAGCGATGGTAGAAGATGAACGCATTGAAGGCCGAGCCACCCTGCAAATAAACGCTCAGTATAAGGAAACAGTGCATGTCAATGTCATCAGCTACAACCGTGTGGTATTAATCACCGGCGAAGTTACCAGCGAAGCGGACAAGGCTGGTGTGGAAAAAATAGTGACTGCCATACCCAACACAAAAGTCATCAACAATGAACTCCAGGTCGGAGCGCTTAGCGGCCTGTCTGCGCGCAGCAATGACAGCCTGATTACCAGCAATGTAAAGCTGCGTTTTATCAACAATAAAATATTCCAGCCTGACCATGTAAAAGTAATCACCGAAAGTAACTCGGTCTATCTGATGGGGTTGGTCTCGCACAAAGAAGCCGAAGCTGCCGCCGAGATCGCCAGCAATTCCAAAGGTGTACAACGTGTAGTAACCGTATTCGAATACCTCGATTAAACCCCCATGGCAGTCCCTTCGTTTGAGCAAAAAATTTGTCCCCCCGCTGATTTAAAATTACGCGTGGCTGCATTGCCGCGCCCGCTGGTATTCACCAATGGCTGTTTTGATGTATTGCACCGTGGCCATGTCACTTATCTGGCGCAAGCGCGCGCCTTGGGCGCGGCGCTGATAGTGGGCGTGAACAGTGATGCTTCAGTCAAACGTCTGGGCAAAGGTGATGATCGCCCGCTGAATAACCAGCAAGACCGCATGGCCGTACTGGCCGCACTGCAAGCAGTGGATATGGTGGTCATGTTTGATGAAGAAACGCCGCTGAATTTAATTCTCGCCTGCCGCCCGGATGTGCTGGTTAAAGGCGGTGACTGGAAACCGGAGGCCATCGTCGGCGCGCGTGAAGTGCAAGGCTGGGGAGGCACAGTACACAGCATCCCCTTCCTGCACCAGCGTTCTACCACGGCCTTGCTCAACAAAATACGCAATCATGCCTAGCCCCACCGAGATTACCTTGCATCAGCAATCGAAGCTGCTGGAAATTGCCTTCGACGATGGCGCACGTTATCGTTTCCCTTACGAATTTTTGCGCGTCCATTCCCCTTCTGCTGAGGTGCGTGGACATGGGCCGGGGCAAGAAGTATTACAAATCGGCAAAAAAAATATCACACTGCTGGATGTGCAGCCATCGGGTAGCTATGCCATCAAATTAACTTTCGATGATGGTCATGATACCGGCCTCTACACCTGGGAATATTTGCATGGCTTGGGCAAACATCAAGACACCTTGTGGCAGGATTATTTGCAAAAGTTGGAACAGGCGGGCCAGAGTCGCTAGCCATAAAGGAAACAATATGCCCAAGACCACCCATTTCGGATTCGAGACCGTAGACGAACAAGAAAAAGCCAAACGCGTTGCTGGTGTGTTTACTTCTGTCGCGGATAAATACGACGTGATGAATGACCTCATGTCACTCGGCCTGCATCGTTTGTGGAAACGCTTTGCCGTCAGCATCAGCGGAGTGCGCGAAGGACAGCGTGTGCTGGACGTCGCCGGTGGCTCCGCAGATTTGTCGCGGCTGTTTCTGAAAAAGGTTGGCAACAGCGGCCAGGTTATCCTCACCGACATCAACAACGCCATGCTGCGCACAGGCCGCGACTGCCTGCTGGATGCAGGTATCGCCACACCCGTCACGCAATGCGATGCCGAACACCTACCCTTTCCCGATGATTATTTCGATTGCGTCAGCATCGCTTTCGGCCTGCGCAACGTCACCCACAAAGACGCTGCGCTACGCGAGATGCATCGTGTACTCAAACCGGGCGGACGCTTGATCGTGCTGGAATTTTCCAAAGTCGCCAAACCGCTGGAAAAAATCTACGATGCCTACTCATTCAAGCTGCTGCCCAAAATCGGGCAACTTATCGCCAACGATGCAGATAGCTATCGCTATCTGGCCGAATCCATCCGCATGCATCCGGGACAGGAAGAACTAAAAAGCATGATGGAACAAGCTGGGCTGGAGCGGGTTGAGTATTTTAATTTGACGGGTGGGGTGGTGGCGGTGCATCGGGGGTATAAGTTGTGACACAAATGGGTAGGAAAGCAGACTGGGGGAAAATTTGCCCCTATTGCATAAGCAATCCCGCTGACACGGTGGATCACATCTTTCCGCAGTTTTTGGGTGGCAATAAAACTATATGGGCTTGCCAAAGTTGTAATTCACTGTTCGGGCATAGCTTTGAAGCGGCAGTGCATAGAGATACTACGCCGCTCGCGTCAATGCTCGCGCTATGCGGGCTACGTCTCTCACGACCTGCCGTGTGGAAAAAAGCGCTGGAGGATGAGGATGGATACCACTTAGATTTTGACGGCGGGCAGCGCTTGCTAAAGCCGAGCCAACCTATCGTCCAAAAAGATACACAAACGGGTAGTTTGCGCGTAACAGGCGACAAGAGGCGTGTCACCGCAATTGCAAATGGGTTTCTGCGAAAATATCCGAGTGCTACCATTAAACACACCGATCTCACGAAGCAGGTACCCAGTCCGGATAACTTTACTCATGCACTGACAATTGGGACAGAGATTAGGCGGTTAGCTGTAAAGATGTGTGTCGCGCTAATCAAGTATAGTTATCCTACCCTGGATGTCATTGATGACAGAGTTCGCGCATTCTTGCTAGGTAATGCGGTAGCCGAAATCCCGGTACGGCTCGCCTACTACGACTATGCTGTGCTGCACGAGTTGAGAAAGCCGCTCAGCCACTGGGTATACGTTGAAGGCTCGCGGCAAAAAGGTGCCTATGGCGTTGTTCAACTGTTTGGCTGTATTCAACTGTATGTAGTTCTAAATCGCAATTATGACACTCCAGCATTTGCATTTTTTGCGAGCCTTGATCAGCCAGAGTGGAAAGAGCGATTTGAAGAGCCTGGACTTTTGAACCTGTGGGAAGCGGCAAAGATAATAACGACTGAGGAACAAACTCTTGGGGTTCGGGGGTGGTTCAATAGTTTAAATGCACAGGTAAAGGATGCGTTTGGGACGAACAAATATCTCTTCTGATACGCTACGGCTCTTCAGCCCCGCGGCTGCAGCAAACATCTGCGCGATTAGCCTGACGCCTCGTAATCGAGACGGATGCGTTCACCCCGCCTTGCATTGGTCATGCCTTGCCCCTGGCATTGCGGGACTCATCATTATTGTTATCCGCAGGGTGCGCTGTAATGAAAATAGGCTCTAATTCCATGTTCAAGCTGGGCTACACATTAGCCGTTTCTTTTTTTGCTCAAAGTGCTACCATTTACCCATGATTGATTGGTCTTCCTGCCTCGATGTCGAGCGCGACCCTGATCGCGTAAGTGGTGCTTGGGTTTTCCGAGGCACACGCGTTCCTGTTGCCGCACTTTTCGAGAATCTCGAAGAAGATGCTTCTGTCCATCAGTTCATTGAGTGGTTCCCCGGCGTCTCCTTGTCTCAGGTTCGTCACGTCCTGGAACATGCGGCCAGATCTACTTTGCTGGCTGCATAAGTGCGCGTTTTGTTTGACCAAGGAACGCCAGTTCCGCTACGGCAAACTCTCACGGGTCACAGTGTCTCCACCGCTTATGAGCTGGGCTGGGCTACTTTGAAGAATGGTGAGTTATTGCGTTCTGCCGAGGAGCAGGGATTCGAGGTGCTTGTTACCACTGATACCAATCTTCGATACCAACAAAACCTTGCGGCCCGGCGAATTGCTGTCGTGGTTCTTTCTACAACCAGCTGGCCTCGCATTCGGGCTGTCGTAGAGCATGTCGCTTCCGCTGTAAATTCAGCATCTGCCGGCAGCTATGTCGAGGTTTCTGTCCCGTAAAACGGCTAACCTTAGGCTCAAACGAGGCTGCGCAAATATTCTTCTTGTACCGAATACGATTCCTGCCGATGTTATACTTCACCCCTCCATTGTTTAACCCACCCTGAGGAATACATGAAACGATTTTTAATGTTGTTGACGATTGCTTTAACCAGTTTGAGTTTGTTCGCCGTAACCGCAGAAGCCAAGCGTTTTGGCGGTGGCAGTAGCTTTGGCAAGCAGCGCAGCATGAGTCCGCAGCAAGCGCCCAAAGCACCTGCTGCTGCTCCCGCCGCTGGACAAGCTGCACCCGCTGCCCCGGCAGGTAATAGATGGCTAGGCCCCTTGGCTGGGCTTGCAATAGGGGCAGGGTTGGGTGCAATGTTTGCGGGTGGGCTGGGTGGCATGGGCGGTGCGATGGGCGGTATTCTGATGGCGCTGATGGCGGCAGGGGTGATCATGTTTCTGATCTCAAAATTCCGCAAGCACCCGCAAGCTGCCATGCAATATGCTGGTAGCGGCGCGCCCTATGGTCAGGCTGCGCCGCAGCACCAATATACCGGCGGTAGTACAACCGCACCTGATCCCCTGGCCACCGTTAATATCCCTGCCGATTTTCCGGAGGAGGCATATCTGCGCAGCGCCAAGACTTCCTTTATCCGCTTGCAAGCGGCCAATGATCGCAAAGATTTGAATGACATCCGCGAATACACCACGCCGGAAATATTCGCCGAGATTTCCATGCAGTTGCAAGAGCGTGGCAATGCACCACAAAAAACCGATGTGCTGACGCTGAATCCGATTTTGCTGCAAGTGGTGAACGAGGGCGACTATGCCATCGCCAGTGTGCGCATGAGCGGCCAGTTAAGCGAGAACAATGGCGCGCCGGAAAATGTGGATGAAATCTGGCATGTACAGAAAAATCTGCATGACGACAAAGCGGTCTGGTTGTTGTCCGGGATACAGCAAGTCGTATAAATATGCTGAGTCAGCCAGCGGTAGTAACGCTCAATCATCTGCTCACCCAGAGCGGTTGGGCATTACAGCGCTTGGTACGCTTTGCTGGCAAGACGGCGCGTTTTGACATCGCGCCGTTTTCTTTTGTGTTCACCATACAAGCCGACGGCACTTTGCTCGCAGCCGAACCAGGGACCAGTGTAGATGCCAGCTGTACCATCCCACCAGCGCTGCTGCCGCGTCTGGCATTGCATGATGAAACCGCTTTTGCCGACATACACAGCGAAGGCGATGCCGGGTTGCTTGGCGAAATTTTTTATCTCAGCCGCCATCTGCGTTGGGATGCTGCGGAAGACCTGAGCCGTATCATCGGAGATATGGCTGCGGAGCGCGTGGTACAGTTTGCCCGGAGCAGCCAGCAACAATTGCACCATAGTGTGCAGAATTTTTCACAAGCGCTGGCGGAATACTGGACAGAAGAACGGCCTTTAATCGCTAAAGCCACGCAGGTAGCTGCCTTCGTGCGGCAGGTAGACCAGCTGCGCGATGACGTGGCGCGGCTGGAACAGCGTATCAACCAGTTAAAGCATCCCTCAATTTAATGCGCCTGCTCCGCCTCTTAAAA
>JAUSKS010000264.1 GCA_030646595.1 Gallionellaceae bacterium
CCTGCGCTTGTTTGGTGAGAGCGAATGGTGGGCGCTGGCTGGCACCATGGGAATTGCCTTTGTGATTCTGGTATTCAGCGAAATCATGCCCAAGGTCATTGCCGCCAATTATCCGGAACGGATTGCCTTGCCTTCCAGTTACCTGTTGGCACCACTCAATAAATTATTTTATCCGGTAGTGTTCATCGCCACCGCCATGGTGCGCGGTTTCCTGTCGCTGTTGCGCATCAAGATTGAGGCGGATCAGAGCAAGCAGAAGGTCAGCCTGGAAGAATTGCGCATGGTGGTGCTGGAGGCAGAGCAGTTTTTGCCGCGCAAACATCAAAACATCTTGCTCAATCTGGTCAACCTGGATCGCATCGCAGTAAACGATGTGATGGTGCCGCGCAATCAGATTGAAGCGCTCGACCTGAACGCCACGGCGGAGGTGTTGCGTGAACAGCTGGCCACCTGTCATCACACGCTATTACCGGTGTATGAAGTGGCGCTGGACAATATTGTCGGCATCCTGCATGTGCGGCGCGCACTGAATCTGGTGCAGCGCCCGCGCTTTGAAGCGAGTGAGTTGCGCGAGTTATTGCATGAGCCTTATTTTATTCCTTCGGATACCGCGCTGCTGCCGCAACTGCAACATTTTCAGGAACGCCAGATACGCATGGGCCTGGTGGTAGACGAATATGGTGAATTGCTGGGCCTGGTGACGCTGGAAAATATATTGGAAGAAATTGTGGGTGATTTCACCACACAATCGCCTGCGCAAACCGGCAAGTTTCTGCGCCAGACGGATGGCAGTCTACTGGTGGAAGGCAGTACGCTGTTGCGCGACTTGAACCGCAAGCTCGGTATGCATTTTCCGCTGGATAGCGCCAAGACCTTGAATGGCCTGATTCTGGAACATTTGCAGGATATTCCGGAAGCGGGCACCAGTGTAAAAATTAACGACTACCCGATAGAAATTATCCAGACTCAGGATCGGGTAGTGAAAGTGGTGAAAATTTTCCCCGTCTTGCCGCGCAGGACAGACAGTTAATCGGATTTACAAAGCACTGAAAGCACGGCATGATGTGGGCAAGAAGCAGCGGCTCAGCTTGGCCGTTAATGGGACGAACAGTCATTAAGGAAATAACATGGCCGTGGAAACCACCAAAAAACCAAAAGAATTCCTGTACCGCTGGGAAGGCAAGGATAAATCCGGCAAGCCTGCAAAGGGCGAAATACGTGCTGCGGGTGAAGCGATTGCTGCCACCCAACTACGGCGGCAAGGCATACAGGTCACCAAAATCAAAAAAGGCAGCACCAGCGGCGGTAAAAAAATCACCCAGAAAGACCTCACCCTGTTTACCCGCCAGCTGGCTACCATGATGAAATCCGGAGTGCCGTTGCTGCAATCATTCGACATTGTGGGCAAGGGGCACAGCAACCCTTCTGTGTCCAAGCTACTGGCTGATATCAAGACCGATGTCGAAACTGGTAGCAGCCTGGAACAAGCCTTCCGCAAATTCCCCTTGTATTTTGATAATCTGTTTTGCAATCTGATCGGCGCAGGCGAAGCCGCTGGTATTCTGGACACGTTGCTGGATAGATTGGCCACTTACCAGGAAAAAATTCTGGCTATCAAGAGCAAGATTAAAGGCGCATTGTTTTACCCGGTTTCCATTATTGCCATCGCCTTTATTATCACTGCGGTCATCATGATTTTTGTGATCCCGGCATTCAAGGAGCTATTCTCCAGCTTTGGTGCCGATCTGCCCGCGCCTACCTTGTTTTTGATGGCCATATCTGATTTTTTTGTTGAGTATTGGTGGGCAATTTTCGGCGCTATAGGCGGCGGACTCTATACCTTATTTTATTTCTGGAAACGTAGTGCGAAAGTGCAAGCGGTCATGGACAGACTGCTGCTCAAGCTGCCCATTTTTGGTGATGTCATCCGCAAGGCTACGATTGCCCGCTGGAGTCGTACTTTAGCCACCATGTTTGCTGCTGGTGTGCCGCTGGTAGAAGCTTTTGATTCTGTTGCAGGTGCAGCAGGCAATATCGTTTATTTTGAGGCGACCAAGCAGATCCAGCGCGAGGTTAGCCAAGGTAATACGCTGGTCTCTGCCATGCAAAATACGGCGGTGTTTCCCAGCATGGTGCTACAAATGGTGGCTATCGGCGAGGAAGCGGGTTCCCTGGATTCCATGTTAGGCAAGGTGGCCGATTTTTTTGAGGCGGAAGTGGATGATGCGGTCGCTGCACTGTCCAGCCTGATGGAACCGATTATTATGGTTGTGCTGGGTACCTTGATTGGCGGCATGGTGGTCGCGATGTATCTACCTATCTTCAAAATGGGTCAAGCGGTTGGCTAATATACATAGCATCAGAAATCGTAGCGAGCGGCTGTGGGGTGGGGGAGGCCGGAGCACAGCGCCCGGAGCATACACAACAGTATGTGAGGAGCGCGAGCACCGCCCGACCCCGCCCCACAGCCGCGCAGTAGATTTGTCGCTATGTATAGTTTATTCTGCGCCTGGCTGATGATTGCATACGGGCATCTGTCCCTGAAATTCTCATGAGCGCAACCTTGCAATTGCTGCAAAGCTCCCCGTCTTTTTTCATTGCGCTGTGCAGCATCATCGGCCTGATGGTGGGCAGTTTTCTGAATGTCGTTATCCATCGCCTGCCTAAAATCATGGAGCAGGAATGGCATGCGCAATGCGCTGAATTGAATGACGATCCCGACACACCATTGCCGCGCTACAATTTATTTGTGCCGCGCTCTGCCTGTCCCCATTGCAATCGGCCCATAGGCGCGCTGGAAAACATTCCGGTCATTAGCTATCTCCTGCTGCGCGGCAAGTGCAAGGGTTGTGGTGCCGCTATTTCATTACGTTACCCGGTGGTGGAATTACTGAGCGGGCTGTTGAGCGGCTATGTTGCCTGGCATTTTGGTTTTGGTCTGGCCGCTGTCGCCGCCATACTATTGGTGTGGGGATTACTGGCCCTGACGTTTATTGATGCCGATACCCAGTTGCTGCCGGATGACATTACCTTGCCTTTGCTATGGCTGGGTCTGCTGCTTAATCTGTCTGCTACTTTTACTGACTTGCATAGTGCCGTGATCGGCGCAGTGGCTGGCTACCTCGCGCTATGGAGTGTGTACTGGGCATTCAAACTCATTACCGGCAAGGAAGGCATGGGTCGCGGTGATTTTAAATTGCTGGCCGCGCTCGGCGCATGGATGGGCTGGCAAATGTTGCCGCTGATTATTCTGCTTTCTTCGTTGGTTGGCGCAGTGGTGGGTATTACGCTGATTGTGGTGGCACGCCATGGTCGCAATATTCCCATTCCCTTCGGACCTTATCTCGCCGGGGGTGGCTTGATCGCCCTATTCTGGGGACAGACCTTAAACCAAAATTATCTGCACTTGCTTGCCATGCCA
>JAUSKS010000273.1 GCA_030646595.1 Gallionellaceae bacterium
AGGAGATACGGTGAAAGCTGTGATTATTAATGTGGATCGCAAGAATCGCGGCATTAATTTATCCATCAAGGCCATGGACAAAGCAGATGAAGTTGCAGCCATGCAAAAGTTTGCTGCTACCGCAGAGAGCACTGCTTCGGCTGGGACAACCAATCTGGGGGCACTGCTTAAAGCAAAAATGGATACCAGTAAGGTAGACGCACAATAGGTGCTGAAAAAAATATGACCCGTTCTGACCTCATTGCCAAACTAGCGGAGCGTTACCCGCAGTTGCTGGCCAAAGATGCCGAGCTGGCTGTCAAGGTGATCCTTGATGCCATGTCGGCGGCTTTGGCAAGGGGTGGTCGTATTGAAATTCGGGGTTTTGGCAGCTTTGCATTGAACTACCGCCCACCGCGTACTGGGCGTAATCCAAAATCGGGAGATAAAGTACAAGTGCCCGCCAAATATGTACCCCATTTCAAAGCGGGCAAAGAACTGCGCGAGCGTGTAGATTATCCTGCGGCATAAGCGTGATACAACACAGTAATGGCGGCCTGTCGCAAGATAGCGCCGCCAATTTTTTGCCTATTCATGTTATCCTGAGCACGACAATTCATTCCATTCTAATTAACAGAAAACATGCAGGGGCATCATTGATTGTGTCCCGTCTGAGTGTATATGCGCTACTTTAATTGGGTATTACGGGTAGTTTTGTTCATCATTCTGCTAGGCTTTGCCATGAAGAATGATCAGCCTGTCGTGCTGCGTTATTTTTTCGGCTATGAATGGCAGGCTTCGCTGGTGGTCGTCCTGCTGGTTTTCTTTGCTGCGGGTATAGGGGTGGGTTTGCTAACCGCACTGGGCAAGATTTTTATGCAGCGCAGGGAAATCACGCGGCTTCAATCCAAATTGGATCAACACAACAAAATGGTGGTCAGTGATGAGTAATTGTTCTTACCTGTTGTTGATGACCATATCACGGGCACCAAATGGAATTTGAACCGTGGATGTTGCTGGTTTTTCCATTGTTTTTCGGCATGGGTTGGCTGGCGGCGCGTATTGACATCAAGCAACTGCTGTCCGAATCCAGTGCCCTGCCGCGCTCTTATTTCCAGGGACTCAATTTTCTGCTCAATGAGCAACAGGACAAGGCCATCGAAGCGTTTATCGAAGTGGTCAAGGTTGATCCGCAAACCATAGAATTGCACTTTGCATTGGGCAGCTTGTTCCGTCGGCGTGGAGAAGTAGATCGCGCCATACGCATGCATCTCAATCTGGTCGAACGGGCCGATCTGGAGCAGGATAAAAAACAGCAGGCCATATTTGAGTTGGCACAGGATTATCTCAAAGCCGGCATCCTGGACCGTGCGGAGTCTTTGTTTCAGGAATTACAAACCACTCCTTATGCCAAAGCCGCGTTGGATTTTTTGCTCGAGCTTTACCAGAAAGAAAAAGAATGGCTCAAAGCCATAGATGTAACGCAACGTCTGGCTGCCGTTTCGGGGCAACCGCATGGCAAGGAAGCAGCATTTTTCTATTGTGAATTGGCAGCAGCCGAGATGTCGCGCCAGCAAATGGAAGCTGCACGTGTCCATCTGGAACAGGCGCTGGAAATGAATCCGCAAGCTGCACGCGCTACCATGATGCTGGGCGATCAGGAAAACGCAGCGCAACATTATGCCGATGCCATCACCATCTGGAAACGGATTGAATCACAAAACCCGCAGTATTTACCCCTGGTGGCTGAGCGTTTGTTACAAGCCTACCGTCAGACTGGCCGCGCCGATACAGGAATCACCTTATTGCAGGGCTATCTGGATAAATATCCATCGCTAGACCTGATGAATGTTTTATTTGATGCCCTGTTGCAACGCGATGGCGCAGAAGCAGCCTATAAACTGGTGCGCAATGAATTGCAGCGCAACCCCTCTCTGCTGGGCCTGGATAAATTATTGGAAGCGCGTCTGCTGGAAGATTCTTCGGCCAATCGCGCTGATGTGGAGATGGTAAAAAATCTGGTGCATCAGCGCACGCGCACGCTGGCCATGTATCGCTGTACCAGTTGTGGGTTCAAGGCGCGTCAGTTTTACTGGCATTGTCCGGCTTGCCATGGTTGGGAAACTTATTTACCACGGCGCAGTGAAGAAAACGGAGTCACCATATGAGTGATCCAAAAATTATAGTCGCGCTCGACTATGCAGATGCTGTATCTGCATTGAATTTAGTAGCCAGGCTGGACCCGGCACTGTGCCGCCTCAAGGTAGGCAAGGAGTTATTCACGGTAGCTGGCCCGCAGCTAGTTGAACAGCTGATGCGGCGCGGGTTCGATATATTTCTGGACCTGAAATTTCATGATATACCCACCACTGTAGCGCAGGCCTGCAAAGCAGCTGCGGCCTTGGGTGTATGGATGACTAATGTGCATGCGCTGGGCGGGCGCAAAATGATGGAGGCTGCGCGCGCAGCGGTGGCTGATCATCCTGCACCGCCCAAATTAATTGCAGTTACGGTGCTGACCAGTATGACGCAGCAAGATTTGGCTGAATTGGGAATACATACCGCGCCTGCCGATCTGGTTTTGCACTTAGCCACTTTAGCCCATGCCAGTGGTTTAGACGGCGTGGTCTGTTCGGCGCAGGAAGCCGCTGTCTTGCGGCTGCATTGCGGCCCGGAATTTTGTCTGGTGACCCCCGGCATTCGTCCACAAAACACAGCGACAGATGACCAGGCGCGCGTGATGACTCCGCAGGCCGCGTTACGGCAGGGAGCAAATTATCTGGTAATCGGACGGCCCATTACCCAGGCCGCTGATCCGTTACAAGCGTTGCAGACAATTATTGAACAAGCTGCGGTAGGAGCAGGCGTATAAAAAACGGGCATTGTATTTTCAGTAAACAAAAAGGGATTTCGTAAAACGAAATCCCTTTTTATTTAACCCCGCAAACAAGCTGCGGGGTGTTCATCTAAGGTTGCTTATGGCTTCTGCCCTGGAGCATCCAGATGAGCATGGCGGTCATACCCAGTTAATGAGGGGTGATTACCACCGCCCTTCATGCCGTGCTGCTCACACCACTTGCGCTCCATAATCGAGTGATCTTTGGCGAAGCATCGCCCGCCCAGGTAATCGTAGTCGTACCAGGTATGGGGGCCTGTTGTTGTGGGTGTAGGCGACACTACTGTGGTTGGGGTCGGTGTGGGCGTGAATGTTGCGGTGGGTGTTTGACACTCACCTACATAGTAAGTACAACCATTAGCCCCGGTCCATAACCATTGACTACATTGGAGACCCGACGGGAGGATAAGAGGTGTTGGGGCTGGGCATGAAGTTGTTGTTGGTGTAAAGGTTGCGGTATAGGTTGGCGTTCCACTTGTCACGGTAGGTGTAGGCGTAAATGTAAATGTTGGGGAGGGAGTGGCTGAAGTTGGCGTGGGGGTGAATGTCGCTGTAGGCGGGAGTGTCACAGTGCTACTACGATCATATAAATATTGTGCAGCCACTGATCTTGCTGTTCCCCCTGGGCCTACCGTGGTAAACCCGCACTTGCCATCACCCATGGTAGCAACAGTAGCATTCCACCCGGCGAGATCATGGTCACCCGTTTTGCCGGTTGCAGTACCATCCAGGCTCCAACCACTGGGAAGAACAATCACGTTATGGCAAGCATAAGCACATTGGGACTGTAAATCGGACAGGGTATCGGCATGACCAAGGCTGGCGGTTAACCCAAATATAGACAGACTGAGCATCGCTGACAGTATATGTTTCTTAATGAAATTCATAATTTAACTCCTGAATAAATGATTTATTGGAATGCGATATCTCAAATGTAGTAAAGGCTGAGCTAACCGCAAGTAGCTTATAACATAAGATTATTACCTTTGCTAAGAAGCTATCTACCGTTCTTGTCGCTGTTTAGCAAAGAAAAGGGGTTTCGTTCTCACGAAACCCCTTCTGTTTAACCCCACGAAAATCCCGCAGGGGATGGCGTCCTAATCTTAACGCTTACTTATGGCTTCTGCCCTGGGGAATCCAGATGCGCATGACGGTCATAACCAGTCAATGAGGGGTGATTACCACCGCCCTTCATGCCGTGCTGCTCACACCACTTGCGCTCCATAATCGAGTGATCTTTGGCAAAGCATCGACCACCCAGGTAATCGTAGTCGTACCAAGTATGCGGACCTGTTGAGGTCGGTGTAGGTGTGAATGTTGGCGTTGCGGTTGTTACTGTAGGCGTAGGAGTTAGACACACAACCTCATAGTACGTACAACCATTAGGCCCACTCATCGGATTGTAACCGCCAAAAATGCAGCCTGGTGGCGTAGCAGGAGGCGTCATTGTTGGGCATGAAGGTGAGACTGTAGGCGCAAGTGTTGGCGTAAATGTTGCCGTTACTGTAACTGTGGGTGTAAATGTTGCTGTAGGTGTTTGGCACACAAGCGCATAGCTAGTAACACAACCATTAGCCCCGATCACCGGAGTGTAATAACAGCCTGTTGGTGGAGGAGGGGGAGGTGCTATTAGTGGACAGGAAGGTGTTGGTGTGGGTGTAAATGTAGGTGTAAATGTTGCAGCACCCCTGAGATCATATAAATACTGGGCAGCCACCGACCTTGCTGTTCCTCCTGGGCCGACAGTGGTAAACCCGCACTTGCCATCGCCCATGGCAGCAATAGAGGTGTTCCATCCCGCGAGATCATGATCCGCTGATCTCCCCAGAGCAGAACCATCTAGGCTCCAGCCACTGGGAAGAACAATCACGTTATGGCAAGCCTGAGCACATTGAATTCTTAAATCGGACAAGGTATCGGCGTGACCAAGACTGGCGGTTAGCGTAAATATAGACAGACTGAGCATCGCTGGCAGTATATGTTTCTTAATGAAATTCATAATTTAACTCCCGAATAAATGATTTATTGGAATGCGATATCTCAAATGTAGTAAAGGGTGAGCTAACCGCAATTAGCTTATACCATAAAATATTATGGCTGGGAGCCTACTTGGTATTCGTTTTAGGAGTTAACTTTAAGCTTAATATCCCGCTGGTCACGATCAGTACCATACCCAGCCAGCCACTCAGCGGTAAAATTTCATTCCATAAAAGCATGCCGAACACACTGGCAAATACCACGGTGCTGTAGGATAGCCCGCCGACCACCAGTGTATTTCCCAGACGATAGGCACGCGTCATAGCCAGTTGCGCCAGGGTGGCACTGCTGCCTAACCCCAGCAGAATAAGTAAACTATGCGCGTTGAGCGGATGTAGGGTATCGAACAGCATGATGCTGCCGCTAATCAGGGTGGCGGTTAAACTAAAATAAAATACCACGCGTGTTTCCGGTTCACCCCGCATTCCCAACTGGCGCACATTGAGCATGGCAATGCCTGCAAAAAAACCGGAGATGAGTCCGAGCAGGCCGGGCAGCAGTTGCTTATGTTGCAGGGTGGGGTGTAACAGCAACACCATGCCGACAAAGCCCAGTGCAATAGTCAGCGCCAGTGGAATGTGCAAGCGTTCCTTGAGCACCAGCAGAGTTAGCAAGGTCAAAAACAAGGGTGAGGTGTAATTCAATGTGACTGCGGTTGCCAGCGGCAGTACGGTGATGCAATAAAAAAACAGTAATAGCGCGATGGAGCCAGAAATGCCACGCCACAAGTGGCCACCCCAATACGCAGTATAAATGGATTGCCCTTGGTGGCGCATCAGCGCGTATACCATCAGCAGGCCGAGGAAGGAACGGTAAAAAACCAGTTCCACATTGGAAAAATAAAGCGCGCCCAGTTTGACAAAGACGCCCATGCAGCCGAACAGCAAGCCAGCGGCCAGCATCCACAATGCGCCCACTATTTTAAATGCGTTAAATGCGGATCAAGATTACGCCGCAGAAACTCATGAAAATGTAATAAGCCATCTTCGGTTGGAGACTGGTAAGGCCCAACCTCTTCTATGCCGCGCTGATACAAGGCTTTGCGCCCTCGCTGTATTTTGTTGCAGATGATGGCATCTTCCCGCGCCGTTTCCTGATAGGCAGCTTTTTCTGCTTCCACAAACTCGCGCTCGAACAGCACGATTTCTTCCAAGTAATAAAATTCGACGACATGGCTGCAAGCCTCCGTACCGCGCGGAATAACAGTGCTGACCACCAGTGTGCCGGGATACCACTCGACCATGACATTGGGATAATAAGTCAGCCAGATTGCGCCAAAGCGGGGCAGGGTATCGTTGTGGTAGCGGCGCACCTGCTCCTGCCATTGCTCGTATATGGCGCTGCCTGCTTTGCGCAAACCATTATTGAGGCCCACTGTTTGCAGGCTGTACCAATCGCCGAATTTCCAGTTCAGGTCATCACAGTTAACGAACTTATCCAGGCCGGGATGGAAGGGGCCGACATGGTAGTCTTCCTGGTAGACTTCAATAAAGGTCTTCCAGTTAAAAGCATATTCATCCACTTCCACACGGTCCAGCAGATAGCCAGAAAAATCCAGTTCCTGTAGCGCGGGGATGCCAGCCAAGTCCTTGGCAATATTACGCTGGCTGGCAAATTGCAAACCATTCCAGTGTTGCAGCGGAGTTTGTTTAAGGTGCAGGCAAGGATTATTGGGGAAATGCGGCGCGCCCAGCAATTTGCCATTGAGCTGATAAGTCCAATGATGTACCGGGCACACAATATTTTTTGCGCTGCCACGGCCTTCCAGCATGACGGCCTGGCGATGGCGGCAAATATTGCTGAGCAAGGCCAAGCCCTGCTCATTGCGCACCAGCACTTTGGCGCTGTCCATCCAGTCCAGTACATGGTAATCACCGGGCTGGGGCACCAGCAGCTCATGCCCGACATATCCTGGACCTTGGTCAAATAACAGGCGCTGCTCCAGCTCCAATATTTTTGGATCAAAATACCAGGCTAATGGCGGCGGCGCGTGAACTGTAAACTGCTTGGGTTGGGCAATCTCGGACATACCCACATCTTCCTTGCAAAAAATAGTGAATAGGTTCGGGGAAGAAATGGATTGTCTCCCAGATCGTGCATGGCATGCAAGACATTGCAGTAAAAATTATCCAATAAGATTGTCTGTAGGTGAGCAGATTCAAGCGGGTTTTTAGCCGCGCAACATTTAAGATTTATGGCTAGCTTCGCTTGACAGGGCTATCATTCCTCACTAGAATGCGCGGTCTTTTTAGCCGTCACGGCGAATTGAAGCAAGTTGTTGTGGCGGCTGTTGTTTTTTGGATTGTTGTTTTTCAGAATAGTATTTTTTGCAGCGTATGAATTTTCAGGATAAATAATGCCAACCATAAATCAATTAGTGCGCAAAGGCCGTGCCGCCGAGCCTGTCAAAAGCAAAGTGCCGGCGCTGGCGGGAAGTCCGCAAAAACGTGGCGTGTGTACGCGGGTCTATACCACCACGCCAAAAAAGCCGAACTCCGCTTTGCGTAAAGTGGCCAAGGTGCGCCTGACCAATGGCTTCGAGGTGATCTCCTACATTGGTGGCGAAGGTCACAACTTGCAGGAGCACTCGGTGGTGCTGATACGCGGCGGTCGTGTGAAAGACTTGCCCGGTGTGCGTTACCACATGGTGCGCGGTAGCCTGGATACCGCAGGTGTGAAAGATCGTAAACAGTCCCGTTCCAAATACGGCGCCAAGCGCCCCAAAAAAGCTTAAAGCAAGCTTAAGTAATTTAATAGCCGCATATACGAGGTTTGAAAAATGCCCAGACGTAGAGAAGTCCCCAAACGCGAAGTTTTGCCTGATCCCAAGTACGGTAATCAGGATCTTTCCAAATTTGTTAATGTGCTGATGACGGCAGGCAAAAAATCAGTTGCCGAGCGCATTCTTTACGGCGCATTGGAGCAGATTGTCAAGAAAAATGGCAAGGATCCAATCGAGGTGTTTAATCTGGCATTGAGCAATGTCAAGCCGCAGGTTGAAGTGAAAAGCCGCCGTGTGGGCGGTGCCAATTATCAGGTTCCAGTCGAAGTGCGTCCTTCCCGTCGTATGGCATTGGCCATGCGCTGGTTGAAAGATTTTGCGCGCAAGCGCGGCGAAAAATCCATGGGCATGCGTCTGGCAGGCGAATTGATTGATGCGTCGGAAGGCCGTGGCGGCGCAGTGAAAAAACGTGAAGAAGTGCATCGTATGGCTGAAGCAAACAAAGCCTTCTCGCACTTCCGCTTCTAAAATATATAGAAAAGTTAGGTTAAATCGTGGCACGTAAAACACCCATTGAGCGATACCGTAATATCGGCATCAGCGCGCATATAGATGCGGGCAAGACAACGACCACTGAGCGCGTTCTGTTTTACACCGGCGTTTCCCACAAGATTGGTGAAGTGCATGATGGCGCTGCTGTCATGGACTGGATGGAGCAGGAGCAGGAGCGCGGCATTACCATTACTTCTGCCGCGACTACTTGTTACTGGAAAGGGATGGACAAGAACTATCCTGAACATCGCATCAATATTATTGATACGCCAGGACACGTAGATTTCACCATCGAGGTGGAGCGCTCCATGCGTGTGCTGGATGGCGCGTGCATGGTGTATTGCGCGGTGGGTGGTGTGCAGCCGCAATCGGAAACGGTATGGCGTCAGGCC
>JAUSKS010000282.1 GCA_030646595.1 Gallionellaceae bacterium
TGGCTGCCGGTGCCGAAGGCCAGGCCGGGGTCGAGCGTGATATTGATTGCGCTCGGATCCGATGGAGTATGCCAAGTCGGGACTATCCATAATCGCGGCGAAATACGAATGGGGTGAAATTGCGCTTGAGTCAGGCGTACCCAATCATGGTCGGCTAAATGCTCGATACTATAGTAAGGAGGTTGTTGCCATCCCAATGATTGGGCTGCTTGCAGCATGATTTTATCTAGGGATGCTTCTTCGGCAAACAGCGCAGTGATACGATTGTGCAGCCACAAATGGGGAGCAGGTTCGCCTGGCTCACCAAATACTGCTTGCTCTGCTGGGGTATTCGCATCGGCATCGTGGATATCCACCGATAAAGCGCCGAGTTCCAATAAGACATCGCTCAGGTTGTCTGCATGCTGAGTATCGGTCGTAACAGTCAGCACCACCCAACCCATATCAAGAACCCTTGGTGCGTTCAGCCAGCTTCTGTTCCAGATAGTGAATATTAGTGCCGCCGCGCAGAAAAGCGGCATCCTGCATGAGCTCCTGATGCAGTGGAATATTGGTCTGTATGCCTTCTACGGCCATCTCTGACAAGGCAATGCGCATGCGTGCCATCGCCTGCTCGCGGGTGTCACCATAGGCAATAATTTTGCCTATCATCGAGTCGTAATGGGGAGGCACAAAGTAGTTGGCATAAACATGTGAGTCCACGCGGATACCAGGCCCACCAGGTGGATGCCAGGCGGTGATGCGACCGGGTGAAGGAGTAAATTTGTAGGGGTGCTCGGCATTAATGCGGCACTCAATGGCATGGCCCTTGAATTCAACGTCGCGCTGGCGAAAGCCGAGCTTCTCTCCGGCAGCAATGTGGATTTGCTGCTGCACGATGTCTATGCCGGTAATCATTTCACTGACTGGATGCTCCACCTGCACCCGGGTGTTCATCTCAATAAAAAAGAACTCGTCTTTCTCAAACAAAAATTCGAAAGTACCTGCGCCGCGATAACCTATTTTGCGACAAGCTTCGGCGCAACGCTCACCTATTTTGTTGCGCAGGCGGGAATTAAGCAGGGGTGCGGGTGCTTCCTCAATTATTTTTTGGTGGCGGCGCTGCATGGAACAGTCACGTTCGCCCAGATAAACAGCATTGCCATAGGAATCGGCCAACACCTGGAATTCAATATGGCGCGGGTTCTCCAGAAATTTTTCCATGTACACCATGGGATTATTGAAAGCTGCCTGCGCTTCACTGCGCGTCATGGTCACGGCATTTAGCAGCGCGGCTTCGGTATGTACCACGCGCATACCACGCCCCCCCCCACCGCCAGACGCTTTGATGATCACCGGATAACCGATACTGCGGGCAATTTTTACAATCTCCGCCGGGTCTTCCGGTAATGCGCCATCCACGCCAGGAACACAGGGCACGCCTGCTTTTTTCATGGTCTGTTTGGCGGTAACCTTGTCGCCCATCATGCGTATGGTTTCTGGGCGCGGGCCGATGAACACGAAGCCGCTTTTTTCCACGCGCTCGGCAAAGTCGGCGTTCTCTGACAGGAAGCCATAGCCGGGATGTATGGCCTGTGCATCGGTGACTTCTGCGGCGCTGATAATGGCCGGGATATGCAGATAACTTTGGGCAGAAGGGGCTGGGCCTATGCATACTGATTCATCCGCCAGCTTGACGTATTTGGCATCCGCATCTGCTTCGGAATGGACCGCGACAGTCTTGATACCCATCTCGCGGCAGGCGCGCTGGATGCGCAGGGCTATTTCGCCGCGATTGGCAATAAGGATTTTTTCAAACATTTACGAACCCTTCATCCGATGATGAATAGCGGTTGGCCAAACTCCACCGCTTGGCCATTTTCCACCAGCACAGCCTTGATGACACCGCTTTGATCCGCTTCAATCTCATTCAGTAATTTCATGGCCTCGATGATGCACAGCGTATCTCCTGCATTCACACTTTGCCCAACTTCTACAAAAGACTTCGCACCCGGTGAAGGGCAGCGGTAAAAGCTGCCTACCATGGGCGATTTCACAACATGCCCTTCCGGTACATCGGGTTTGGCTGGCTCGGTAGTTGTAGCGGGGGCTGTAGCCTGAATGGGCATCACCATCTGGGGTGGTGCAGCATAGCTGGGTTGTGCCGGTGCAGCGGTGGTACGTGTTATTCGTACCCGCTCCTCCCCTTCGCTGACTTCCAGTTCTGCGATACCAGAACTTTCTACCAACTCAATCAAGGTCTTGAGTTTACGTAAATCCATGAATAACTCCTAAAACGGTGTTACTTATTTTATTGTGCGCAATGCGTACTGCATTGCGAACTCATAGCCACTTGCACCCAGGCCGCTGATAACGCCCACCGCCAGATCGGAAAAATAAGATTCCTTGCGGAATGCTTCTCGGGCAAATACATTGGAAAGATGGACTTCAATAAAAGGGATGGCTACTGCTGCCAGCGCATCCCGTATGGCTACACTGGTATGGGTGAAAGCAGCAGGGTTGATGATGATAAAGCTGGCCCCATCCTGACGTGCCAATTGCACACGCTCTACCAAGGCAGCTTCCGCATTGCTCTGGAAATGCAAAAGCTGTGCTCCCTGTGCTTGTGCTAATTTCTGTAATTTCTCGTTAATTTCGTCTAACGTAACTTGACCATAAATGCCCGGCTCGCGATTGCCGAGCAAGTTCAGGTTGGGGCCGT
Source organism: Gallionellaceae bacterium (assembly GCA_030646595.1). Lineage (GTDB taxonomy): Bacteria > Pseudomonadota > Gammaproteobacteria > Burkholderiales > Gallionellaceae > Nitrotoga. The sequence continues at coordinate 2,702 of JAUSKS010000282.1, forward strand.
GCAACACCAATATGGTTTTCATGGCCGACAGTTTGCCGCAATTTGGGGGGTTTTGTCCAGTATTTACAGAAATTATATGAAGAAGCGGTTTATTTGCGAGCGCTTAGTCTTTATAAGCGCGCATTTTTTAGCGATTGCAGAAATTGCGTGGGATTTTGATAACCGGTGACGCGGTAATCTTTTTGCTCATGTCCTTGCGCATCAAAAAACAGAATGGCAGGTGGACCGAACAACTCAAAGCGTTGCACTAGCGCTTTATCTTCATCATTGTTGGCAGTCACATCGGCTTGTAATAACACAGTATTTTTTAATTGCGCCTGTACCTGGGCATCAGAAAAACTGTAGCGTTCCATTTCCTTGCACGATACACACCAGTCCGCATAAAAATCCAGCATCACCGTTTTGCCGTGCGCTTGTGCCAGACGGGCATCCAGTTCAGCCACATTTTTTATACGGGTGAATTGCAGGCTGGCCGGGGCAGCAGCCTGAGTATTGCCCAAGCCAGCCAGGGGTTGCAGAATATCGCGTGCGCCGGACAGTGCACCGATCAGGTAAGCGCTGCCCAGCAGCAGGGCCAGTATGCCGATGCCCTTACCCAACTTGTGCCAGCCCGATGTATGGATGGGCAGCGCATCCAGTGCATGCAAATAAATGGCGGAGAATATCAGCAGCGCCGCCCACAGCAACATTTGTACACTTACTGGAATAAGAGGGGCGATCAACCAGATCGCGACTGCCAGCAGCAATACACCAAAGAAATGTTTGACTGCTTCCATCCAGCTGCCCGCCTTGGGTAATAAAGTGCCAGCCGATGCGCCTATCACCAGCAGCGGCAAGCCCATGCCCATGGCCAGCGCAAACAGCGCCACGCCCCCCAACACAGCATCATGCGTTTGGCCGATATACAGCAGCGCTCCGGCCAACGGCGCAGCCACGCATGGGCCGACGATAATGGCGGATAGCGCGCCCATGACAAATACGCCGCTCAGATGGCCGCCATGCAAATGGTTGCTGGTAGTTGTCAACTTGCTTTGCAGGGCGGTAGGCAATTGCAATTCATAAAATCCGAACATGGATAAAGACAGCAATACAAACACGCCCGCAAAACTGCCCAGTACCCACGGTGTTTGCAAGGCATTCATTAACAAAGTGCCGGAAAAACCAGCGGCCACGCCTACTGCCGCATAGGTAAGCGCCATGCCCAGCACATAAGCCAGTGACAGGATAAAGCCGTGCATCCTGGTCAAGTGGTGGCCGCGCCCGACGATGATGCCAGACAGAATAGGCACCATCGGAAACATGCACGGTGTAAAAGCCAGCAACAAACCGGCACCGTAGAAAAAGGAAATGATCAGCCAGAAATTGCCTTGCTTGAACAGCTGGGCGATACGGGTGTTTTCATTCTGCACATTCTCATTTTGAATGCTGTTGGCAGGAGGGGCGTTGACCAGAGCAGTGGGGGATATTTCCGGTGGCTTTGTTGCCGCGCCAGTGGCGGTAGAAGATGCACCGGTCATTGCGGGCAGCGCGACACTAATTTGTTTGTTGATTGGCGGGTAACACAGACCCTGATCGCTACAGCCCTGGTAAGTGGCATCCAGCAGCACAGTCTGCGCTGCATTATTATTGCGTTGCAGCTTGATCTCGGCCTGGAAGGAACGGTGGTAGACCTCCATATTGCCGAAATTGGCGTCATACTTCATTTCACCTTTGGGCAAAGCGACGCTCGCAATTTTTACTGCGGGTTTGGTATCTGCATTCACCAGGCTGAAACTGGTCTTGTCGCGGTATAAATAATAGCCGGGGGTGACAGTGAAAGTAGCTACCAAAGTCTGCGCATCGAGTGCGCCTATCTTTAATTGAAAGGCCTCATCGGGCGGTAAAAATTTGGGTTGTTTGCTGCCGCCCAGCGTGGGCAGGCTGTCAAAAAGGCTGCCCGCATGGGATAGTGGTATGAGGCACAACAACGCCAATAATAAAATACGTCTGGGATTCATTTCCTTGCTTTCATTTTTGCAGCGTCTGGATTTCGGATATTTGGGTCTCTTGTGCCACCCATTGTAAATAGGCGGGCAAACCAGCATTAACCGAGACTGCGATAATCTCAGGAAGTTCATAGGGATGATGGGCACAAATCACCGTTTCCAGGCGCGCATAAGCGTTGCGCGTGGTCTTGATCAGCAACGGTACTTCGCTGGCCGATTCCATTTTGCCCTGCCAACGGTAAAACGAGGCGCATTCCGCCATGATATTAACGCAGGCAGCGGCATGGCTATCGATCAGCGCATGGGCCACACGCTCGGCACTATTACGATCTGGCAAATTGGTGATGACTAAAATTATTTCATCCACGTTGTCCTGCTGCCTTTACCTGAGCGCAACGTATACCCAGTTGCAATAACTCATCCCACGCATCGCCTGCGCGCAAACCTTTGATGACCTTATCTGTCTGCGCAGCTTGGCGCAAAGCCCGCTCGGCTACGGCTGGGGTGAAGCGCTGCACAGCCCGCTCTACCGGCTTTTGGCGCGTACCCCATACCCGTGCATCGCGCAGGGCAGTAGCCAGATTACTGCCGTGCCGCAATGCGCGCAATACCTTAGCCAAGGTGCGGATATCTTCAGCCAGCGTCCATAACACCAGCACGGTAGCCGTGCCTTCTGCGCGCAGGCCCTCAAGTATATGCACATACCGCGCCACCTCGCCGTTCAGCATGGCGGCAGATAATTTGAAGACATCATACCGCGCCACATCCATCACCGAATTTTTGACCTGTTCAAATGACAGAGGTCCAGCGGGAAAAAGCAGGGCCAGTTTTTGAATTTCCTGATGGGCTGCCAGCAAATTTCCTTCAATTTTTTCCGCGAGAAAGGTCAAGGTGTTGCCATCAGCACTTTGCCCCTGGCGCTTTAGCCGCCCGGCAATCCATGCAGGCAGGGCATGCAGCGCGATTTCATCGGCGGCGATAACCACGCCTGCTTCCACCAAGGTAGTGAACCATTTGCTTTTTTGCGTGGCGCTATCGAGGCGCGGTAAAGAAATCAGCGTAACGGTATCAGCATTTAAATGCTGGCAATAATCCTGTAACGCCTGTGCGCCTTCAACGCCGGGCTTGCCGGAGGGAATGCGCAGATCGACCAGCTTGCGCGAGGAGAATAAGGACAAGCTTTGCGCACTGTTACGCAACGACGCCCAGTTAAAACCCTTGTCTGCAATCATCACTTCGCGTTCGCCATACCCGGCTGTGCGTGCCGCCAGGCGTATGGTGTCTGCCGCCTCTATGGCCAGCAGCAGCGCCTCGCCGTGGATGACATACAAGGGTGCCAGCCCTTGGGCGAGATGGCGCGACAAGTCTTCGCCAGAGATTTTCATAACGAAATGGAGATTTTCATTGCGGCTTCATGGTTGCGGTTGCGGCCGGGCATGGGTCAGATGGCGCAGCATTTGCTGTACTGCATCGCTGTGCATGTTTTGGTAAAGCAAATTCTCCTCCTGCTCTTTGGCCAATACCTGCTCGTCGTCATAGGACAAATTACGCAACAATATAATTTCATCAGACACCAGCCATTCCTGTTGTGACTGGTCATAGGCTCGGAATGAAACAGCATAACGCAACTGATATTCCAGTACTCGCCCGGCACCGCTCAACGATAAAATCTGCTTACTCGTGGTCTCGGAAACGATATTCAGCGTCAGCTGCGCATTTTCTGCGGAATCCGCAAGCTCCACCCCTGCTGCTTGTATGGCGCGTTTGAGTTCAGCCACAAAGGGCGTGTAATCGTTGGGCGAGAGGATATAGAGCGATTGAAATGGCAAAGCAAATTGCTCCTGCCCGCGCAAATGAAAACCGCATGCACCCATGAGAGCACAGGCCAATAAAATCAAAGTTAGCAGACGGGCGCGCATTTTCTAGATCACCACATTAATCAAACGACCTGGTACCACGATCACTTTCTTTGCAGTTTGGCCAGCCAGCAATTTGGTAACCGATGGATGCGCCAAAGCCAGATTTTCCAGCGTAGATTTATCGGCGTCTTTGGCCACGCGTACATTGCCGCGCAGTTTGCCGTTGACTTGTATTACCAGTTCGATCTCGTCTTGTATCAACGCGCTGGCATCGGCCTGGGGGAAAGACTGGTCGAGCAAATCGCTGCCGGGGCGTAGCTCAGCCCACAAAGCCTGGCTGATGTGCGGCACGATGGGTGCAAGCATGAGGGTGATGGCTTCCAATGCTTCCTGCACAATGGTGCGCGCCACGGGGCTGCGCTCATCAAATTTGCCCAAGGCATTCAACAGTTCCATGACAGCAGCGATGGCCGTGTTGAAAGTTTTGCGCCGTCCAATATCATCATCCACTTTATGCAGCGTTTGATGTAACTGCAAGCGTAATGCTTTAGCGGCTTCGCTTAATTCACCACTACGGTAGGCCGTGGCTGGGCCAAGCTCCAGATGATCATGCGCCGCTTTCCACACCCGCTTCAAAAAACGGGACGCGCCTTCCACGCCGCTATCTGACCACTCCAGTTGCTGGTCAGGCGGTGCGGCAAACATGGTAAACAGCCGCGCCGTATCCGCGCCATACTGGTCTATGATGGCTTGTGGGTCTACGCCATTGTTTTTAGATTTAGACATTTTTTCTGTGCCGCCGATGGTAACGGGCTGCCCATCGCTGCGCAGCGTGGCTCCCAAGGGGCGGCCTTTAGCATCGGTGGCGACTTCCACATCAGCAGGATTGATCCAGAGTTTTTTCCCTGCTTGATCTGCGCGGTAAAAAGTGGGAGCGATGACCATGCCTTGCGTCAATAAATTTTTGAACGGTTCAGGCAAGATGTCAGGTGCGCGTAGCGCATCGTTTGCCCCCTCCCCCTCCGGGGGAGGGTTGGGGTGAGGGAGCGCTCCCGGCATGCCACCCACTCCCCCCAACACCCCCACATCCCGCATCAACTTATGAAAAAACCGCGCATACAGCAAATGCAAAATAGCATGCTCAATGCCCCCTATATATTGATCCACCGGCAACCAATAGCGGGCAGCATTTTCATCCACCATGCCGGTTTGGCAATCCGGACTGGCATAGCGCGCGTAATACCAGGATGACTCCACAAAGGTATCCATGGTGTCGGTTTCACGCCGCGCCTTGCCGCCACACTGGGGGCAAGCACACTCATAAAATTCCGGCATCCTGGCCAATGGAGAACCTGCGCCGGTAATGGTTACCTTCTCCGGTAACACCACAGGTAATTGCTCATCAGGAACCGACACATCGCCGCACTTCGCGCAATGAATAATCGGGATCGGACAACCCCAATAACGCTGGCGTGAGATACCCCAGTCGCGCAGACGGAACTGCACTTTTTTCTCGCCCAAGCCTTTCGCTTTCAGGTCGGCGGCAATCGCATCGAAGGCTTTCTGGAAATTTAGGCTGTCGTATTTGCCGGAGTTAATACAAACACCATTCTTTTCTTCATACCAGACTTGCCAGCGATCAGCCGTGAATTGATTATCAGAAATAGTCTTTTCTAGTTGCACCAACCCTTTATCGGAATAAGCCCCAGATTTAATGCCCTCTTTAGCTGCTTTAAGCTCCCCCGCTTCTATCACCTGCTTTATTGGTAGACCATACCTTTTCGCAAACTCAAAATCCCGTTCATCATGGGCAGGCACTGCCATCACCGCGCCCTCGCCATATCCCATCAGCACATAATTGGCGATCCACACTGGCAATTTCTCGCCGTTGAGTGGATGCGTAACAAACAGGCCAGTATCCATGCCCTTTTTTTCCATGGTCGCCATATCGGCTTCGGCGGTGCCGCCACGTTTGCATTCTTCGATGAACGCAGCCAGCGCCGAATTTTTTGCAGCCGCTTGCATGGCCAGCGGATGCTCTGCTGCCACGGCCACGTAAGTCGCACCCATCAAGGTATCCGGGCGCGTGGTGTAAACTTTGAGAAGCTGATCAGGATTGAGGATCGAGGATCGGGGATCGAGGCCACGCTCCATCCTCAATCCTCGATCCTCGATCCTGAAGTGAATTTCACAACCATAGCTCTTGCCTATCCAGTTGCGCTGCATGGTTTTAACCTGCTCTGGCCAGCCCTCCAGCAGGTCAAGATCGGCCAGCAATTCTTCGGCATATTGCGTGATGCGGAAAAAATACATGGGGATGTCGCGTTTCTCCACCAGCGCGCCGGAGCGCCAGCCGCGCCCGTCTATGACTTGCTCGTTGGCCAATACCGTTTGATCCTGCGGATCCCAATTTACCGAGGCGGTTTTTTTATAGATGATGCCTTGGGCAAACAAGCGCGTGAACAGCCATTGCTCCCAGCGATAATATTCCGGCTTGCAGGTGGTCACTTCGCGCGACCAGTCTATGGCCAGGCCCAGGCTTTGCAGTTGTTTGCGCATGGTATCGATGTTGGAATAGGTCCATGCCGCAGGCGGCACATGGTGCGCCAGCGCGGCGTTTTCTGCGGGCAGGCCGAAAGCATCCCAGCCCATGGGTTGCAGCACATTAAAACCTTTCATGCGGTGGTAGCGCGCCAGCACATCGCCGATGGTATAGTTGCGTACATGGCCCATGTGCAGCTTGCCCGAAGGATAGGGGAACATGGACAAACAATAATATTTAGGTTTGCTGGAAGTCTCGGTGGCGCGGAATGCCTGCTGTTGATCCCAGTGCTGTTGCGCAGC
>JAUSKS010000289.1 GCA_030646595.1 Gallionellaceae bacterium
CTCGAACCGGAATATGGGTAAAATGATTTCAAATCGGCACCAAAATAAATTGCCTTGCAAGCCGCGCCAATTCTCAATCTTGGCTCGGAAATTTGTAAGTTAACCGGACACTACTGAATTAGGGATACCTTCAAGTAATGAATCCGTTCCAGCACCCTCTTGTTCAGAGTCTCTTTAACGAATTACCCCGCGACGAGATTGCATGGCTGCTCTTTCCCAAAAAACATATGGCGCTTCTATCCACGCGCCGCGCCGCCATGATTATTTCCCGTGTGCGCCTGATTGCAGCCCTCTTTGCAGTGTTAACTCTGCTATTCATCATTCCTGACCTGCTAATTTTGCCTTGGTCGGTATCCAGCCCTCTGGCAGCCGAACGCATTATTACCAGTCTGTCATTTGCCGCCTTGGCATTGGCTTTTAAGGAGTCAACCCGGTTGCGGGATGCTTATATTGCGCTGGGCATTTTATTCTTTATCCCGACAGTTTTTTTCGTCGCTTCCTATACCCTATTGTCGCAAGTTGAGCCGCATAATCTGTCCGCTATTATTATGGCCACTTATTCTTTCTTGCCGCTGGTAATGGTGGCGGGCTTGAGCATGTTCCCACTGACGGTAATGGAGGGAGTCATTTTCGCCGCACCGGTTTTGATTGCGGAAGCTTTATCCGCCTGGACCAATAATACCCAGGTACTTAACCTCAACCCGGTAATTAGCACAATTTGGATGGCGCTCTTGATTACCATTGTCGCCATCCTTTCTGGCATGAGCCAACTGGGCTTTATGATAGCGCTGGTAAGAATGGCGATACGGGATACCCTGACACGCTGTTTCTCCCGCAGCAGCGGTGTGGAACTGCTGGAAATACAGTTTATCCTTGCCAGCCGTAGCAATTCTCCGTTGGCTATCGCATTTATTGACCTAGATGATTTTAAGAGCGTTAATGATACCTTCGGCCATGAAGCTGGCGATCAGGTATTGCTGGCTGCTGCAGAAGGCATCCGCACCACTTTGCGCACGGGGGATATGCTAGTACGATGGGGCGGCGAAGAATTTATCCTGATTATGCCTAATACTTTCTGCAATGATGCGGTTGCCGCCATCGAACGCCTGCGTAGCAGCGGGCTTGGCGTACGACCAGATAATCAAAAGGTGACGGCCAGCATAGGCATTTCAGAGCGCAGCGAAGATAAAATAGCTGATTGGAAAACGCTAGTGGAAATGGCGGACAAGCGTATGTATTTAGCCAAGCAGGGCGGAAAAAATAAGGTTGTTTTTTCCTGTAGCAGAATTTAACAGCGATTGACAAGCCCTAAACAGGACTCATCAAGCAAGGCTATTTCAGTTTTGTTTCCTTATACATGACATGCTTGCGCGCCACTGGATCGAATTTCTTAATCTCCAGTTTATCCGGCGTAGTGCGTTTATTTTTGTCGGTTGTATAAAAATGGCCAGTGCCCGCACTGGATTCAAGCTTGATTTTTTCACGCATTATTCATTACCCTTAAACATTTTCGCCGCGGGCGCGCATTTCAAACAACACTGCGTCTATCCCGTTTTTATCTATAGTACGCAAAGCCGCATTGCTTAAACGCAAGGAGACAAAACGATTTTCACTTTCTACCCACAAGCGGCGGCGTTGCAGATTCGGCAAGAATCGGCGCTTGGTTTTGTTATTTGCATGGGAAACATTATTACCCACCATCGGGCGCTTTCCCGTTACTTGACAGACACGTGCCATGGCACTACTCCAAACTTGTTTTATAAAAGAGGCGCGATTCTACCTGAAACCTGCTGCTCATTCAACCAATACCAGATCATTCAATATCCTTGGCACACCTGAATCCCAAGTCTATTAATGCGGTATATGGGCGTAGATGGGTGCGCCTTGCGGCACGGAATACCACACTAATAGAATCATAATGGCCAGAACTAGCCATGCCACCACGTACCACACGATGCACTTTGCCATAATTAGGGATATTAGCAGGGGGCGCGTCGGGATAGGTGTCATACCAATCCGCTACCCATTCTGCAACATTGGCAGCCATGTCGTAAACGCCATATACTGATTTATCTCCGGTATAAGAACCAATCGGTGCATAAGGAACATCAGGATCATCAGAGAGGGTATTTATTTTCTTGGGGTCCCATTTATTGCCCCATGGATATTCGAAACTTTGTGGGCCACGTGCGGCTTTTTCCCATTCCGCTTCAGTGGGTAACCGTTTACCCACCCAAGTGCAGTAATCATTAGCATCGGCCCAGGTGACTGTGGTCACAGGATACATATCACGTACAGCATTTGCTTTCCTGAGCTCGGCAAGCAGCGCTTCCTGGCTCATGTTACTCACATCCATATCAAGCTTGAAATTATTAGTTGCTACCTGGCGCAAACCTTCCAGCGGAAAGGTGCGCAGCACAGTATTACTATAAACGTAACCATTACGAGGCCACAGTATGGGTACGCTATGCCCGGTCGCTATAACAAAGTTACGATATTGCGCATTAGTTACTTCGTATTGATCAATCAAAAATGCGGGAAGCATAAGCTTGTGGGCTGGACGCTCATTTACATATAGCTGATCATTAAATCCGTAAGGGTTAAGCGCATTTGCCTCCCGCCACATGTTAATGTTGTCTTCCTTATTGCTACCCATGGTGAATTCACCGGCGGGGATGAATACCATGCCTGCAACAATCGGTTTATTCAAGTCCTGCCGAGCCGTGCTGGTGCAAGCAGCTAACAACACACACAAGATACCGCCTAAAAAATATTTAATTTGCATCTTTAGCGCACCTGAAACCAAAGCTGGAGTTTTTTACGTTTGGTTTAAAATAACTGCGATTGAATACTGGCGCGGAAACGCCACACTGGTAATAAGAACAATCCCACCACGATCCACCCTTCAGCGTTTTGTACAGCTCACCATAATTTTCGCTGGGCCAGCTATTGCCCGGATATTGCGTGTACCATGAATCGGTCCATTCCCATACATTACCCGACATATCGTACAGACCATATGGGCTTTTGCCGCCTTCCAGCGACCCGACTGGCATGGTATCGCCTTCCATGTTGAGGGATTTCCACCGTACTGGAGAATTAACCTTGAGCACATCAAAATCATCGCCCCATGGAAAATCCCTGTCATCAGTACCCCGTGCCGCTTTTTCCCATTCGATATCAGTGGGCAGGCGTTTACCGGCCCAGGCACAATAATCGTGAGCGTCATACCAACTGACAAAAACCACGGGGTGATCTATCTTACCTTCAGGATAGGTACGATTACGAAAATGTGTAGGGGACTTTCTGTTGGTGGCATCTATGAATTGCTTATATTGCAAATTGGTAACTTCATACTTATCAATCTTGAATGCCTTGGCCTCGGCTATATATTGCGGACCTTCATCCGGTAAACGGTTATTGGAACCGCGGATAAATTTCCCGGCCGGGATCAATATCATTTGATGCGGTTCTTTACCGATACGCGTTTCATTGTAAAACATGGGCACACTCATGCCCGCCGTGGCTTCTGGCGGTGGAGCAATTTTCAGTTTCTCAGCATAGGGATCAGAAAATTTCTTCTCCGCAACCGACATTATGGGACCATCATCGCTAGCGGTATGGCATCCATCGCAATCGTTAGCCATGGTAGCTTTAAAAGCTTTTACCTGATTTTTTTCATGACAGGAGTTGCAGGACTCCGAAGCTTGCACGGCGTGTTGGTAGGGCGTAACAACAAGACCATCCGCTTTCTCTACAGTTGCCGCATGGACATTCCATCCGAAACTCATCAAAAAAGATGCTGCCAGAAAACTAATTTTTAATACCGACATTGTATTGAGGGGGTAATATGAAACATTCATTCTCCCACAAAATTAAGGCCTAATTCAAGCGCAACCTCATGGCTCGCTCGCCGGGGGGGCTACTTTGACCACTTCATCCAGCGTCGTTATCCCTGCTGCAACTTTCATCGCACCAGAAACACGTAGTGGCTTCATCCCCTCACGGTTAGCCAGTTCACGCACCAAAGCAATGTCTGTGGTAGCAGTAATCAGCTTGCGCAATTCAGGTGACATAAGCAGGATTTCATAAATACCGATGCGGCCCGTGTAGCCTGTCATGCGGCATTCGAGACAACCTTCCTGATGATATATCTGGGCAGGGTGGGCAGATTTCCAGGGGGTAACCAATCTATCCCACAGTTCGTTTTCTTCCGCCTGCAACGGCTGCGGTTGTTTGCAATGCGGGCACAGCACACGCACCAGGCGCTGCCCCATGACCCCCAGCAGGGTGGCATTAATCATATAAGAGGGCACACCGAGGTCAAGCAGGCGGGTAATGGCCGAGGGGGCATCATTGGTATGCAGGGTGGACAACACTAGATGGCCGGTCAGCGCAGCCTGAATGGCCATGTCAGCTGTTTCGAAATCGCGTATCTCACCTATCATGATAATGTCTGGATCCTGGCGCATTAATGCGCGCACCCCGTCCGCAAAACCCAATTCAATACCGTGCTGTACCTGCATCTGGTTAAAAGCACCTTCAACCATTTCAATCGGATCTTCGATGGTGCAGACATTCACCTCAGGGGTTGCCAAATGCTTGAGCGTGGAATAGAGGGTAGTTGTCTTGCCCGATCCAGTAGGCCCGGTAACCAGGATAATGCCATTGGGCCGCGCCGTCATTTGTTGCCAGCGCGCAAGATCATCAGTAGAAAAGCCCAGTTCGGAAAAGTCACGTACCAAAACGTCCGGATCAAAAATACGCATGACCAGCTTCTCGCCAAAAGCGGTGGGCAAAGTAGACAAGCGTAGTTCAATTTCCTGGCCATTGGAGGCGCGCGTTTTGATGCGCCCATCTTGCGGGCGGCGCTTTTCAACGACATCCATGCGGCCCAGCACTTTGATGCGGCTGGTCATCGCAGTCATGACTGACATCGGGATCTGATACACCTCATGCAAAACCCCGTCTATACGAAACCGAACTATGCCCAGCTCGCGCCGCGGCTCAATGTGAATATCTGATGCGCGTTGTTCAAAGGCGTATTGCCATAGCCAATCTACAATGTTGACGATATGCTGGTCATTAACATCAAACTGGCGGTTGGTCTTGCCCAAATCCACCAACTGTTCAAACGAAGACTGCCCGGATGTGCCTTGCGGTTTATTCTGCGCGGCATTCTTGACTGACCGCGCCAAGTTATAGAACTCCACAAGGTAGCGGCTGATATCTACTGGTGTCGCGATCACGCGGCGGATATCCTTGCGCATGACCTGCTTGAGCACCTCTTCCCACCCGCGCAGAAAAGGCTCTGCTGTGGCAATGACTACTTCCTGTGCCGTCACCTGTATCGGCAAAATGCCAAAACGCGCGGCATAATCATTGGACATGACTTCGGTAACTGCAGTGAAATTTATTTTGAGCGGGTCAATATGAAAATACTCAAGCCCGGTAGACAGTGCCAGCCATTCCGTTAGCGCTTCCAGATGCAACAGTGAATGGGGGGCTTTAACCGACTTCCAGTTTTGCTCGGCGATAACTACCAGCGGATGGGCATCATGGCGATGGCTACGACGTGCGGCAATCAGCGCGTCAACATCGGCTTGTCCAACCATACCATCGGCCAGCAGCATGCCTAGTACCTCGGCCAGGGTTAGCTTGTGTTCTGGTGTGTTTATCGATATTTTATTCAATTACTTATGTAGCCCATAAAGAAGTTATTTTACTATTTTTTGGGTGGCTGCAATTTTACGATCACACAAGCCATCGCATACTTCAACTCACAGCTCTTTTCCATTTCTTTCATTGCCTGCTCCTCCTGGCGCAAATACTTGAGTGTCATTCCCCTGTCAAAATAGGCCTTCGCATATTCCGGATTGATCGAAATTGCCTTATCAAATTGCGTCATGGCATCCTGATAACGTCTCAAATTAAAGTATGACGCGCCCAGATCGTGATGCATGACGGCCTCGTCCTTTAGATTACCCGCTATTGCCCGTTCATAATCCGCCGCCGCCTGCTCCCATTTACCCGTTGCCGCTGCCGCATGGGCACGGTTATAGTAAATCCGCGACGCCCATACTTCCCGTTCACTGCGCAACAATTTTGCGGCATCGTCCCACAGGCGATAATCATCCGCGAATACCCACAAGCGATTCCAAGCCAGAGGCACCAGCAAGACGGCCATAGCCAGCATGAATAAGGCCTTTTTGCCAGGCCATTTGCTCAGCAGTAAGGGAAAGAACAGCATTATGCCGGGCATCCACAGATAGCTGCGGTACAGCACGAAGGGTTCCTGTACGCGTATGCTCGTGAATTCCACCCAGAATTGCAGCCACGGGTAGAGCAGCGCCAACCCGATAAGCCCCATCCAGCGCGGGCGCAACAGCAATCTGAACGCCACCACGCCGTATAAAATAAAACCCAGCGCACCGGCCCAGGCTTGCCATTCGCTTAAGCTGGCAATGAAGTGCTCGCGCATATCCACCGACATCCAGGCCGGGTTGGGCAGCGCCCACAGCAGCAGGTACTTGAAGAACAGACCGGCCTGGGTCAGCACGCTCAACAGGTGCAACGTGGCCGTGCTGGCTACTAAGCCTTGCTGTTCAAACAGACTGCTTGCCCCAACCTCGTACGCCGTACCAAACACGCCCTTGATGCTCAGCACCAGCAGCAGGCCGATGGCAGCGAATGCGCCTCCGGCAAGCCACAGCGCCGACGCGCTTGCCCGGTTTCTGGCGCGCAGCAACAGGGTTATGGCTACCAGCACGGACGGCATCAGGACGCTGTGCTCCTTGGAATAAACAGCCAGAAAGTATGCCGCCACGGCCAGCAGCAGCCAGCGCTTTTGCCCGGTCAATAGGCCACGTAGCCAGGCCAGCTGCATCACCAGCGCAAACAGGGTCGCCATCAGAACGCTGCGCTGAATGACATAGCCGACGGCATATACCGCTACCGGATGGCAGGCAAACACCAGTGCGCCAAACCAGGCGCCCCATGTTATTGCGGCGGACTCCTGCTGCCCGTCCATGACGGCGCCGACCAGCCGGCGCAACAGGTAAAACAACAGGATGACGTTGGCGCCGTGCAACAGCGCGTTGCCGAGGTGGAAGAAATAGGTGTTGACGTCGCTGAACAGGGCGTAGGTCCAGCCCAGGCTGGCATAGGACAACCAGCGCAAATCGAAATGGAACAGGGCGCGTGCATAGTAATCAGGCGCTTTACCGGTGAAAAAATTCAGGTCATCAAAGAAGAAAGGATTGCCGAGAAAGGGCAGGTAGACCAGCAGCACAACCGCAAGCAGCGAGAGCATCCAGCCGCGGTCTCGCTGGTGAAAGTAATTAAGCAACACTGTACGATATGTCATCAACCGCCCTCTGAAAAGAGCAAACCCCTCCGAAGAGGGGTTTGCACTCGATACAGGTAATCCCGAGAACTAACAGCCAAAGTATTTCGTTGCAACGGCATCAGTAATTGGGCTAGTAGTAGCGCAGCCTGATTTTGCTGCCCATTTAATCGCCGTGTCTCCTGCGCTACCAATAATCTGCAACTGCTTGCTATCAATTCCGGTAGCCTTGATACCAGTGCCCAAAGTCAAGGTCAGGGTCACCGACGTTAGCGATGTGCCATCAACGCCAAGGGAAGCCAATTCACTTGGCAAAGTAGGGCCGTTAGGTATCCCAATTGACGTCCAAACGGTAGTTGCGGTACTGCTATTTGGGAAAGAGCCATTTTCTTGGTAGTACATGGCCAATGCCAACTTGACTGGATCAAGCGTTGATTGCACTTTGGACAGCTTGGCCTTTACTACGTAGTCCTGATAGGCGGGAATCGCCACTGCCGCCAAGATGCCGATAATCGCAACCACGAT
>JAUSKS010000292.1 GCA_030646595.1 Gallionellaceae bacterium
CCATATGTCACATTTGATGAACACCTACGCCCGCTTGCCCGTCACCTTTACGCACGGTGAAGGGGTGTGGTTGTGGGACAGCAATGGCAAGCGTTATCTGGATGCACTGGCTGGCATTGCCGTCAATACGCTGGGGCATGCCCATCCACGTTTGACCGCAACGCTCAGTGCGCAGATCAATAAACTGATACATGTTTCCAATGTGTACCAGATACGCGAACAGGAAGCCTTGGCGGATCAATTGTGCCTGTTATCCAAAATGCAGGAAGTATTTCTGTGCAATTCCGGCTGTGAGGCGAACGAGGCAGCGATCAAGCTGGCACGGCTGTATGGACACAACAAGGGCATAGAAAACCCCAGCATCATTGTGATGGAAAAAGCGTTTCATGGCCGCACATTGGCCACGCTTTCCGCCACCGGTAACCGCAAGGTGCAAGCTGGTTTCGAACCATTGGTTAAAGGGTTTGTGCGGGTTCCTTATAATGATCTGGATGCGATACGCCAAGTTGCTGAACACAACCATGATGTGGTGGCAGTATTGGTCGAGCCGATTCAAGGCGAAGGCGGCATCCGTACACTGGACATTCATTATCTGCAACAGCTGCGCCAGATCTGCGATCAGCACGGCTGGTTATTAATGCTGGATGAAGTGCAATGCGGCATAGGCCGTACGGGTAAATGGTTCGCTCATCAGCACACGGGCATCTTGCCCGATGTGATGACCCTGGCCAAAGGTTTGGGTTCTGGCGTCCCGGTGGGTGCTTGTCTGGCTGCGGGTAAAGCGGCAGGGACTTTCCAGCCGGGCAATCATGGCTCTACTTTTGGCGGCAACCCTTTGGCCAGCACCGCCGCACTGACCACGCTGACGATTATGGAACAAGACCAGTTGCTGACCAAGGCCACCACCGTTGGTAATTTCCTGATGCAAGGATTACAGCAGCGTTTGGAGCAGGTTGCGGGCGTAGTGGAAATTCGCGGTCAGGGACTGATCATCGGCATCGAGCTGAATAAACCTTGCGCGGAACTGGTCAAGCTGGCACTGGCACAAGGGCTGCTCATCAACGTCACCGCTGATAACGTCATCCGTTTATTGCCACCCTTGATATTTACGCAAGCAGAAGCGCAACAATTGCTGGATATGCTGTGTCCGCTGATTACTGATTTTCTGTCACGTGCCTGAACCAAAATGGACATCAAACATTTTTTACAATTTAAGGATTTGAATCGTGCTGAGCTGGAGCATATTTTCGAGCGCACGCGCATGATCAAGCAGCGCTTCAAAGCTTATCAGACTTATCATCCGCTGGCTGACCGCACGCTGGTAATGATCTTTGAAAAAAGCTCCACACGCACCCGCTTGTCATTTGAAGCAGGCATGCAGCAACTGGGCGGTAATGCCATCTATCTCAACACGCGCGATTCGCAACTGGGGCGCGGCGAGCCGGTGGAAGACGCAGCGCAAGTCATTTCGCGCATGAGCGATCTGGTGATGATACGCACCTTCGAGCAGGACATCATCGAGCGCTTTGCTGCCAACTCGCGCGTGCCGGTCATCAACGGCCTGACCAACGAATATCATCCCTGCCAGATTCTGGCCGACATCTACACTTACATCGAACAGCGCGGCAGCATCCAGGGCAAGACGGTGGCGTGGATAGGGGATTCCAATAATGTATGCAACACTTGGTTGCAGGCAGCGGAAGTGTTCGATTTCAATGTGCATGTGTCTACCCCGCCCGGCTATGAAGTCGAACCGGAACGTGCCGGCTTGTTTGGTGAAGACAACTACGAAGAATTCGCCGACCCGATGAAAGCCGCAGCCGGTGCCGATCTGGTGACCACCGATGTGTGGATCAGCATGGGCTTCGAGCGCGAAAATGACGCGCGCCGCAAAGCCTTTGCCGATTGGATCGTGGATGCGGAAATGATGTCGGTGGCCAAACCGGATGCCTTATTCATGCACTGCCTACCCGCTCATCGCGGCGAAGAAGTGGATGCTGCCGTGATTGATGGCCCGCAATCTGCAGTTTGGGATGAGGCGGAGAACAGGCTGCATGTGCAGAAGGCGCTGATGGAATATTTGTTACTGGGAAAAGTGAATAACTAGACGCTAACCCACCCAACGATGGAGGTTCTATGAAGCTGAAAGTGATTGTGCATGAAGCGGAAGAAGGGGGTTACTGGGCAGAAGTCCCGGCCATTCCAGGTTGCTCTACACAGGGAGAAACTTTTGAAGAGTTGTTGCACAATCTTTATGAGGCGGTTGAAGGATGCCTGTCCGTAGATATTGCTCCTATTGCAGCCTCATCGCATGACCGCATTTTTGAAATTGCGGTATGAAACCAGTTTCCGGCAAGGAGCTGGCGCGTGTGCTTGAGCGTCGCGGCTGGACGTTGTTGCGGGTCAACGGCAGTCACCATATTTATGGTAAGCCAGGCAGCGTAATCAGACTGTCCGTGCCTATACACGGAAAACAAGCACTCAAAATTGGCTTATTACATCATTTGCTTAAACTAGCGGAAATTTCAGAAAACGAACTATGAACGAAATCAAAAAAGTCGTCCTCGCCTACTCCGGCGGTCTGGATACCTCGGTCATCCTGAAGTGGTTGCAAGATACCTATCAGTGTGAAGTAGTCACCTTCACCGCTGACATCGGTCAAGGTGAAGAGCTGGAACCCGCACGCAAGAAGGCTTTGCAGTTTGGCATCAAACCGGAAAATATTTTCATTGATGATTTGCGCGAAGAATTCGTGCGTGATTTTGTGTTCCCCATGTTCCGTGCCAACACGGTTTATGAAGGGGAATACCTGCTCGGCACTTCCATCGCACGGCCCTTGATTGCCAAGCGTCAAATTGAAATTGCCAAACAGACTGGCGCGCAGGCAGTCGCGCATGGTGCCACTGGCAAGGGCAACGATCAGGTGCGCTTTGAACTCGGCTATTACGCGCTCAACCCGGCGATCAAGGTTATCGCGCCGTGGCGCGAATGGGATTTGCTGTCGCGCGAGAAGCTGATGGCTTATGCTGAAAAACACGGCATTCCAGTGGATATGAAACATAAGCAAGGCGGCTCACCCTACTCCATGGATGCCAATCTGCTGCACATCAGCTTCGAAGGCCGCCATCTGGAAAATCCTGCTGCCGAAGCGGAAGAAAGCATGTGGCGCTGGACCGTGTCGCCGGAGCAAGCACCGGATACTGCCGAGTATCTCGACATCGAATACCAGCACGGTGACATTGTGGGCTTGAATGGCAAACAGCTTAGCCCAGCGCAAGTCCTTACCCAACTCAATAAGCTGGGCGGTAAACACGGTATAGGCCGTCTCGACTTAGTGGAAAACCGCTACGTCGGCATGAAGTCGCGTGGCTGTTACGAGACACCGGGTGGCACGATTATGCTACGTGCGCACCGCGCCATCGAATCAATCACGCTGGATCGTGAGGTCGCGCATCTAAAAGATGATCTGATGCCGCGCTATGCCAGCATGATCTATAACGGCTACTGGTGGTCGCCCGAACGCCGGGCATTGCAAACCCTGATTGACCATACGCAACAACAAGTCAATGGCTGGGTGCGCGTCAAGCTGTACAAAGGCAATGTCATCGTCGTGGGCCGCGATTCCAAAACCAACTCTTTATTCGATCCCAACATCGCCACCTTCGAGGATGACAAGGGCGCTTATGATCAAAAAGATGCAGCAGGCTTCATCAAGCTGAACGCTTTGCGCATGCGCATCGCGGCAAAGTTAAATACCAGGAAATAAGGAAATCACCATGTCAGAAAAATTTGATAACGTCAGTGTCGTCAAAAAAGCCAATGTATTTTTTGATGGCCAATGCGTGTCGCATTCTGTGCTGTTCCCCGATGGCACTCGTAAAACGGTAGGCGTCATCATGCCTGGCAGCAAGCTCACCTTTAACGTCAGCACCCCTGAATTGATGGAAATCACCAGCGGCACCTGCCAAGTTAAACTGGCCAGTGAGGCCGCATTCAAACCTTATACTGCGGGTACCTCATTCAGCGTGGCTGCCAATAGCAGCTTTGAAATTCATGCTGAAGATGCCGTAAACTATGTTTGCAGTTTTGGTTAATATAAAACCTTTTACCACAGAGACACAGAGGCACAGAGAAAATCCTGAGAAATACTTATCTTAGTGTGTCAGTGACCAGATAATCCGCAAACTGGTCTGTGACTTGGAGCTGGCTCATGCAGAGTTTTCCTTGTTTTTCTCTGTGCCTCTATGTCTCTGTGGTAGATTTTAATTTTATAAGGACTCACTATGCCCTCGTTCGATATCGTGTCCGAAGTAGACAAGACCGAAGTTAAAAATGCGCTCGAGCAGACCAACAAGGAAGTAAGCACACGTTTTGATTTTAAGGGCTCGGATGCGCGCGTGGAACAGGCCGAATTGGTGCTGACTGTCCATGCCGACAATGAATTTCAGCTCAACCAGGTACAGGATATTCTTAACGCCAAGTTGATCAAGCGTGGTGTGGATATCAAATGCCTGGAGATCAGCGACAAAATCGACAAGGTCAGCGGCAACAAAGTAAAGCGTTCGTGCACCGTAAAAGTAGGCGTGGAAATCGAACTGGCCAAGAAAATTGTCAAGCTCCTGAAAGAAAGCAAGATGAAAGTGCAGGCCAGCATTCAGGGTGATACCGTGCGCGTCAGCGGCAAAAACCGCGATGATCTGCAACAGGCCATTGCCTTCATCAAAAAATCCATTACGGACTTTCCATTGCAGTACCAGAATTTCCGCGACTGATCGCAAAGGTTGTATCTCTGAATTTCATTATAAGGAGATTTAAATGTCAGCAAAAAAAAGCTCACGTTCAAGCCAGAAAAAATCGCCCTCCTCTGTTGTTCCCAAACGTAATGTTATTCCCGACAAGTTAGATCTGCGCGACCGACCTTATTTGCCGCCAGTCGCAGTGATACCGGGTGCAATCCTCGAACCCAAAACGCCTATCCCGGTGCTAAACCAGGGCGACACCAATGCCTGCACCGGCTTTGCCCTGGCCAGTGTGCTTTTTCACTTGCAACATGCTGCCCGCCGCAAGCCTGCTCATTATCAAGTGTCACCATTCATGTTGTATTCCATGGCTCGCCGTTATGATGAATTTCCCGGCGACCCCCAGGTAGACACAGGATCCAGCTTGCGCGGAGCAATGAAGGGTTGGTACAAGCATGGCGTGTGCGCACATACGCTATGGACTAATGAAGCGATGCCCACCGCTCCCATCAGAAAAGCGACAGACGACTGGTGGCTAGACGCAGTAAGGCGTCCGCTGGGTGCTTATTACCGTGTGGATACGCGCTCGGTTACTGATATGCATGTGGCATTGAATGAAATTGGCATTCTATATGCCAGCGCGATTTGTCATAGCGGTTGGGATGTTGGATTTTCTGCCAAACAAAAATCCGGGTGGTGGACCATACCTGTACAACAAGCGAGCGCAAGTGATGGCGGCCATGCCTTTGCTATCGTAGGCTATAACCGCGATGGCTTCATTATTCAGAACTCATGGGGTACAGGGTGGGGCAGCAAGGGCCTCGCTGTGCTCACTTATGAAGATTGGCTGGATAATGCGATGGACTGCTGGGTCGCCCAGTTGGGCGTGGTGACTGATCTGCATCTGGAGATTGCACAATCCAAGACCTTACGCTTGCGCGATGGCAAGGTGCAACTGGCCAGCGATTCGTCCTTGCGCAAACGAGAACTCAGTCCCTTCATCATAGACATGGAGAATAATGGGCGGCTCAGCAACACTGGCGATTTCCGCACTCAGGATAGTGACCTCGAGGCGCTGGTCAATTTGCATCTGGGCGCGGCCCGCCAGGCCTGGGGGCTGGATAAAACAGCACCGGTAGACATTGCCATTTATGCCCATGGCGGTTTAACCTCGGAGGGCGATGCGGCAGAAACAGCGGCGCTGTGGATACCGGCGCTATATGACAATAAAATTTTTCCGATTTTTCTGATGTGGGAAACCGATCTTTTATCTACGCTCAAGAATCGCCTGGAAGATCTGTTGCAGGGACAACCGCGTCCTACCGGCGGCCTGATGGATAGCTTCAAGAGCTGGTGGAACGAGCGACTGGAAAAATTACTGGCCAAACCCGGCACTGTGATCTGGGGCGAGATGAAACAAAATGCGGTGGCCATTTCCACCGCTGCCGATAGCGGTGGAGCCAAGCTTTATAATGCCTGCCAGCGCTCTCCCTACTTTGCCGATCCGAGCAAAGTGCGCTTGCATTTAATTGGCCACTCAGCAGGCTCTATCCTGCATAGCCATGTGATAGAACGGCTAGGTGGTGCAGGCTGGAATTTTGAGAGTGTCAATTTTATGGCACCGGCGGTGCGCGTGGATACGTTCCAGAGCAAGGTAATCCCGGCCATTAAAAATGGCAAGATCAAAAGCTATAACCAATTTCATCTGGCTGACGGACAGGAGCTTAAAGACCCAACGTGCAAGCCGATTCTAGGCTATAGCCGTTCTTTGCTATACCTGGTTTCGCGTTCATTTGAAAAAGGGGAGACTACTCCCATACTGGGCATGGAAAAATATTTCCAAAGTTTGATTGCGCCACAAAAACTGCGCGGAGTACGTAGCTGGGTTGCTCCCAACAAGGAATCCAGCAGTACCACACATGGCGATTTTGATAGTGATGCAACGACACTAGCCAGCGTCATTGCACTGATTAAAGGAAAGCTGCCTTAAATTTATTCCATCTCGCCAATTGTAGGGGTGCGATGAATCGCACCCCTACACCTGCATGGAATTATTCCGCAGCGGGTGCCACAGCCTCCGCCGCTGGAATAAGCGCCTTCATGCTCAAGCGCAAACGACCCTTCTCATCTGCCTCCAGCACTTTGACTTTTACTATCTGGCCTTCTTTCAGCACATCAGCCACTGCATTCACACGCTCGTTGGATATCTGCGAGATATGCAGCAAACCATCTTTGCCCGGCATGATATTAACGATGGCACCAAAATCCAGCATTTTGACGACCGGGCCTTCATAGGTTTTACCCACTTCCACTTCTGCCACGATGTCTTCGATGCGCTTTTTGGCCATCAGGCCGCCTTCACTGCTGACGCTGGAGATGGTCACATTGCCTTCGTCATCAATATCAATTGCAGTGCCGGTTTCTTCAGTCAGTGCGCGGATTACTGCACCGCCTTTACCAATCACATCACGGATTTTTTCCGGATTGATCTTGATCTTGATCATGCGCGGCGCGTGGGCCGATACTTCTTCACGCACGGCAGGCATAGCCTGTTTCATGATGCCGAGGATGTGCATGCGCCCTTCACGCGCCTGGCTCAATGCAACCTGCATGATCTCGCGTGTGATGCCGTTGATCTTGATGTCCATCTGTAGCGCAGTAATGCCTTGCTCCGAGCCGGCCACCTTGAAATCCATATCGCCCAGATGATCTTCATCACCGAGTATGTCGGTCAGCACGGCGAAGCGATTACCTTCCTTGATCAAGCCCATGGCAATGCCGGCAATATGTGTTTTATACGGAACCCCCGCATCCATCAGTGCCAGGCAACCGCCACATACTGAGGCCATGGAGCTGGAGCCATTCGATTCGGTAATTTCCGAAACCACGCGAATGGAGTAGCCAAATTCTTCTTCGCTGGGCAAACCCGCCACCAGCGCGCGTTTAGCCAGACGACCGTGGCCGATTTCGCGCCGTTTGGGTGTGCCCACGCGGCCAGTCTCCCCTGTGGAATAAGGCGGGAAATTATAATTCAGCATGAAACGATCGGTGTACTCGCCTTGCAAGGCATCTATTTTTTGCGCATCGCGCGCTGTGCCCAGCGTTGCCACGACCAAGGCCTGCGTTTCTCCACGCGTGAACAGGACCGAACCATGAGTACGCGGCAGTACGCCAGTGCGTATGGTAATCGGTCGCACAGTGCGGGTATCGCGCCCGTCTATACGGGGGTCACCGTTGAGTATCTGGCCGCGCACAATCTTGGCCTCGAGTGCGCTAAACAAATCATTGATGTGATTCTTGCTCAGTGTGGCATCCTCTGCCAGCAAGGCTTCCACCACCCGGCTGCGAATCGCATCCACCTGCGTGGTACGCGCCTGTTTTTGCCGTACTGCATAAGCAGCTTGCAAGGTATTTTCTGCCAGCTCTGCCATCTTGCTAATTAACGCCTGATCCTTGGTGACGGGTGCCCAATCCCAGGCATCTGCACCGGCTGCATCTGCCATTTCAGTAATGGCCTGGATGACGACCTGCATTTGCTGATGACCAAACATCACGGCACCCAGCATCACATCTTCGGGCAATTCCTGCGCTTCCGATTCCACCATCAAGACTGCCTGTTGCGTACCAGCCACCACCAAATCCAGCTTTGATTCCGCCAGCTCATCGGCGGTTGGGTTGAGAATATATTCGCCGTTGAGATAACCCACACGCGCTGCGCCCACCGGGCCATCAAAGGGTATGCCGGACAGTGCCAGCGCCGCAGAAGCGCCTATCAGCGAAGGAATATCTGAATCTATTTGGCTATCCGAAGAAATAACGGTGGCAACAATTTGCACTTCGTTATAGAAACCTTCCGGGAACAGTGGCCGCAAGGGGCGATCAATCAAGCGCGAAGTCAGAATTTCTTTTTCGCTGGGACGGCCTTCACGGCGGAAAAAACCGCCAGGAATTTTGCCAGCGGCATAAGTGCGTTCTTGATAATCCACGGTCAAGGGGAAAAAATCCTGGGTTGGATCAGCATCTTTGCGGCCTACGACAGTAACCAGTACCACGGTATCGTCCAGGCTGACCATGACTGCGCCGCTGGCCTGGCGTGCAATTTCACCGGTTTCGAGCGTGAGTTGATGCTTACCGAATGCTAATGTTTTTTTGTAATGACTCACGGTGTTAGCCTCTCTATGTACATGACATGGCGCACAAGCGCCACAGGTGGAATAACATCAAATGGCATGGGCCATCATCATGCCCCGCCCCATTAATTTATATTATTTACGCAATTCCAGACGTTGAATCAAGGCACGGTAGCTGTCCGCATTCTTACCTTTGAGATAATCCAGCAGCTTGCGGCGGCGGCTTACCAGGCGCAGCAAACCACGGCGGGAATGGTGATCCTTGACATGATCCTTGAAATGACCAGTCAGATAGTTGATACGTGCTGTCATCAGCGCAACCTGTACCTCTGGGGAACCGGTATCGCCTTTAACACGTTGGTGTTCAGCCACAATTTGCGCTTTCTGCGCTGCCGTAATAGACATATATTTCTCTCTTCACTAAAAAGGGCCGTATTTTACTCTCTAAAGCCCTTGTTACTCAAGTCTATTTACAGGGCAAAGAACGCCTGCAAATAGCCTATAGAGGCCTCTGTCGCTGTTATAAAACGGAATTATTAGCCAGGTAGTTGTACAACACATCTGCCATTAAGCGGTGGCCCAGATGGTTGGGGTGCACGATCTCACCGAATATTGCTGTATTTTTGGGATAGCCTGTTTCTATTAACTCTTCAATTTTGATAAAGGGTATGCCAGCTTGTGCAGCCGCCCCCCCTAAATTAATCCGGTTTTCGATGATGGTCTTGGCCTGTAGCGGATTGGATACGGCATCGCGATAAACCTGGGCAAGAATTATTGGCTTGGCATGATGTTCCTGGGCAATCCGGGTGATTTCCATCATATTTTTTACGTAATCCTCGCTAGATACCCGGTTAACCTGTTGCGCAACCACGCCGGCGCTACTGCCATTTCTTGCGGAGCGCAACCAGCGCGCAGCATAAACCACAGCCTGGCTTTGCGCGCTTAACCAGCGCAGGCCAACCTGCCAAGATTCACTGGGTAGCGTGTCCTTGTCAGCACGCGCACGGTAATCGCTGTCATTCCAGCCATAGTTGACTATCAATATGTCGGGCTGCAACCAACCTATATCGCGCTTGATCCAGGCCAGCCCCTGATGGCTGGTATAACCAGGCGTGGCCCATGCAATCACTTCCACCTTTCTGCCCGGCAGCAAAGCTTTGAGTTTATCTTCCAACAAACCGGGATAAGGCAATACCGCTTTATCATAAGCCAGTGGATTATCTGCCCAGGTCGTGGGAACACGATAACCAAAGGTAACTGAATCTCCCAAGCAAACGATGCGCAGTGCGCCCGGCTCCTTTTTTTTAATATCGGCAGGATAACGTACATGTTGGCTATTGGTAGAAAAAGGCGTGTAATCCCACCATTGATCATGGAGATTGGGTTTCAAACGCCAGCCCAGCAAAGGATCACCTTCAAAGGTCGCGTTACCAGCATGATCATCACCATGGGTCGTGCCAGTGACATAAACCTGTATGCTGGGAATATAGGGCAGGCTAAGGCGAACGCCACCCTCAACCACCAGCAGAATCAATATTAAAATCAGATAGGGTAGCGCATAAAATAGCAGTTTTTTCTTTAGTGACAACTCATCTGTCATAGCGCGTTCGCTCCTGATATTTGCCCTTGCTATCTAAAATAAAGTATAGATAAAGGGCGCAATAGCCGAACCCTGTGCGAAGACTATCAATCCGCCTAGCAGCAGCAGGATCACAATGATAGGCAAGAGCCAGAATTTCTTGCGTGCGCGCATGAAGGCCCATAAATCTTTTAATAATTCCAGCATTAGAAGGGGTGCTCCATCTTGTCGCGTGAAGCAGTGCTGCTCTGCACGCGGTAACTGTCAATATGCTCATCCAAACGGCGTGTCATGGGATCTTTTCCCAATATGCGCATGATGAGGCCAAAAGGAAAAAATACTACAAAAAAAACCAGACTCAATATGATACGAGTGTTGATCCAGCCCAGAACATTGGCCAGCCTCATCCAAACATTATAAACCGGCCTGAGCGTAGCGGGCAGCAGCGTCCCCCATGCGCCCAGCATAGCTGCCGTAATCCATGGCCACAGAGGAAACGTCCACTGCCATATCCACGGCAGCAGCACACCAAAGAAAACGATAATGGCTGCGCCAGTAACCCAGGCAAAATTACGCAGTTCTTTATCATTCAGTTGCACAATTTCAGTTTGCACACGCACTCCCAATTAATCCAGCTCAAACTCGCTTTGCCAGCTATCATCCTTTTTCCACACTGGCTGCTCTGCTTTAGCCATGAGAAAACCCTCTATCGAAAGGTAGTCCATCTCAGTACGCATAAAGCAACGGTAAGCATCCTGCGGGGTGCCTACGATAGGTTCACCACGCACATTGAATGAGGTGTTGACCAGCACGCCACAACCTGTATGACCATGGAACGCCTGCAATAATTGATGATAACGGGGATTGGTTTCCTGATGCACCGTCTGGATGCGGGCAGAATAATCTACATGAGTGATGGTAGGCAAGGTGGAGCGCTTAACATTGAGTTTTTCAATGCCAAATAATTGTTGTTGCTGTTCAGTCATGCCTATGCGTAACGATTCCTGTATGGGCGCAACGATGAGCATATAAGGGCTGCGACTGTGCAGATCAAAATATCTGGCTACCTGCTCGGCCAGTACCGATGGCGCGAAAGGCCGGAACGATTCGCGATATTTTATTTTGAGGTTCATCACCGATTGCATTTTAGCGCTACGCGGATCGCCTATGATGGAACGCCCGCCCAGGGCGCGCGGGCCAAACTCCATGCGCCCCTGAAACCAGCCCACAACATTCTCTTCCGCTAAAATCTGCGCCAGCCTGGGCATCAATGCGGCATCCTCCAGGCGGATATATTTTGCGCCCATGTCGTCCAGTTGTTGCTGTATCACCGCATCTGTAAACCGTGGCCCCAGATACGCCCCTTGCATGGCATCGCCAGCGACCACTTTGCGCGGAGCTGCGTGATAGCCATACCAGGCCGCCTGTGCTGCACCCAGCGCGCCGCCCGCATCACCCGCTGCTGGCTGTATCCATAGCTCCTTGAATGGTCCTTCGCGCAATATCCTGCCATTGGCCACACAATTGAGTGCCACCCCGCCTGCCAGACACAGTGCATCCATGCCGGTTTCTTTATGCAGGGTACGCGCCAGACGTAAAACCACTTCTTCAGTTACAGCCTGAATGGAAGCGGCAATATCCATTTCCCTTTGTGTCAGCTTGCCTGCCGGTTTACGTGCGCTGCCGCCAAACAAT
>JAUSKS010000103.1 GCA_030646595.1 Gallionellaceae bacterium
GAATTGTTCATCGCCTGGATAAAGATACCAGCGGCTTGCTGGTGGTGGCCAAAACATTGACGGCACAAACCCATCTGGTGCGGCAATTGCAGGCACGTACGGTGCAGCGCGAATATTATGCGCTGGTACATGGCGAAGTGCTGCGCGACGGCACCATCAACGCGCCGCTGGATAGACATCCTACGCAGCGCACCAAGATGGCAATCGTGCAACAGGGTAAACCTGCCACCACACATTATCGCGTGGTTGAGCGCTTTACCGACTGCACCTTGTTGCGCTGCAAGCTGGAAACCGGGCGCACCCATCAAATACGTGTACACCTGGCTTCGCTACATCATCCTTTGGTGGGGGATAGCACCTACCTCAAAGGGGCGCAGAAATGTGCCGTGCATTTGCGCGCCATCCTGAATAATTTTCCGCGTCAGGCATTGCATGCAGCGCAGCTGGGCCTGGAGCATCCGGTGACAGGAGTGTGGATGGAGTGGCAAGCACTGCTGCCGCCCGACATGGCGCAATTGCTGCTGGATATACGGCAGGCTACTTCCCTTGAGCATTAGAAACACCGATCATGTTTCTCCTTCCCCCTTGTAGGGGGAAGGTTGGGATGGGGGTGGAACAGTGTGGATAAGTATATGTAAGGTTTCTACCCCCTCCCTGGCCCTCCCCCTGCAAGGGGGAGGGAATAGTAAGTGGTGATTATTTGGGATGAATTATTATCAGGACCCTCAGCATGAGCTTACTACAACATTGCATCATCCCCGATTGGCCTGTGCCAAAAAATGTTCGGGCCTTGCAAACCACGCGCAATGGAGGCAGCAGCGCCGCGCCCTATCACACCCTCAATCTCGGTGCACATGTGGGCGATGTGCCATTGCTGGTGGAACGCAATCGCATGTTGCTGCACACGCTGCTGCCAAGCGAGCCGGTATGGCTGCAACAAGTGCATGGCACAGCAGTGGTAGATGCAGCACAAGCGGATTGTCTACCCCAAGCCGATGCCTGTATTTCCCGCCATGCGGGTGCCGTGTGCGTGGTGATGACCGCTGATTGTTTACCGCTGTTATTGTGCGATGAGCAGGGCAGTGTGGTCGCGGCAGTGCATGCGGGCTGGCGCGGCTTGTGTAATGGCGTGATAGAAAAAACCGTACAAGCGATGAAAGCGCCACCTGCGACGCTGATGGCGTGGCTAGGGCCGGCTATAGGCGCATCTGCATTTGAGGTGGGGGAGGAAGTGCGGGCGGCATTTGTTAGGCAGCATGCGCAAGCGGCGGCGGCTTTTGCGCTCCTTCCCTCTCCCGGCACTAACGTGCCACCCTCTCCACCGGGGAGAGCGAAGCGAGGGGCCGGGGCTGGGGGAGCGGGTGAAGAAAGCAAAAAATATCTGGCCGATATTTATCAGCTCGCCCGTTTGCGGCTGCAGGCGCTAGGCATCAATCGCATCAGCGGGGGAGCGCTTTGCACTTATCGTGATCCGGCGCGGTTTTTTTCTTATCGTCGCGATGGCATTACTGGACGCATGGGTACGTTTATCTGGCTGGCAACACCCACATAGCCCAGAAATGGTTAACAAAATCTCCAGCCAAGTTATGTGCGCTACCCCACATAGCCCGCAGATAAAGCCGCGCAAGCTCATGCGTATTTGTGTACGATAGTGCACCGATAAGTTTTTTATCTCGCTTTCCCGCGGTATAGTCTTTAAAATTTCCTCTCAACGAATGTTAGGAGTGTGCTAAATGCTTGCGCTTCATAATCCCATTCAAAACCGTTTGCTGGCGGCCCTGCCCAAGGCTGAGCTGGAACGTATTGAACCTGCACTGGAACTGGTCACCATGAAACTCGGTGAAGTGCTGTGTGAGTCCGGCGGAAAAATACAGTATGTTTATTTTCCCACTACTTCTATTGTTTCCATTCATTATGTGATGGAGAATGGTGCCTCGGCTGAAAGCGCCGGAGTCGGCAATGAAGGAATGGTGGGTGTACCCTTGATTACCGGGGGTGATACCATGCCCAGTCTGGCGGTGGTACAGACGGCTGGTCAGGGTTATCGGCTGAAAGCACAGGTGATGCGGGACGCGCTAACCCGTGCTGGTGGCCGCCGCAATGGAAAAATGCAATATGTGTTGCTGCGTTATGCCCAGGCATTGATGACCCAGATGTCGCAGATGGCGGCTTGCAACCGCCATCATACGGTGGATCAGCAACTATGCCGCTGGTTACTGCTGACCCTGGATCGTTTGTCTTCCAATGAATTGACCATGACCCAGGAATTGATTGCCAGCATGCTGGGTGTGCGTCGGGAAGGCATTACCGAAGCGGCGGGAAAATTGCAGCAAGCGGGTTATATCCGATACCGACGCGGCCATATCACGGTACTCGACCGCGCTGGATTACAGGCCAATGTATGCGAATGCTATGAAGTGGTAAAAAAAGAATATGATCGTCTGTTAGGTAATCCGACCCAGCCTGCGACCATTTCTGCGGTAACAGAGAAGAACTTGCGACGTAAAGCAGGCAGTGGTAACGGTCTATATTCCAGCAATCTTTAATTGATGCCCCGCGGCATCCTGAAACAGGACACATATCATGTTACTCCAAGCTCCCGAAATTTTTAATGGCAGCATCCTGATAGTCGATGACCAAAAAGCCAACGTGCAATTGCTGGAACGCCTGCTGAGTGGTGCCGGCTACACCTCCGTTTCATCCACCACCAATCCGCAGGAAGTAGGCGAGCTGCATCGCAAAAACCATTATGACCTGATCCTGCTGGACTTGCAGATGCCTGACATGGATGGTTTTCAGGTCATGGAAGAACTGAAGAAGCAAGCTGACAGTTATCTGCCAGTGCTGGTTATTACTGCCCAACCGGCGCACAAGCTGCGCGCACTACAGGCGGGTGCCAAGGATTTCATCAGCAAACCATTTGATGTGGTGGAAGTGCAGACGCGCATCCACAACATGCTGGAAGTGCGCCTGCTGTACAAAAAAATAGAGAATGCCAATAAAATACTGGAACAGCGGGTGCAGGAACGCACTGCTGCGCTGCGCGACAGCGAAGCCCGTTTCCGCCGTTTGACTGAATTGTCGTCCGACTGGTATTGGGAACAGGATGAGAGCGGGCGTTTCACCAAGGTATATGGCCCGGTGCTGGAAATGCTTGGCATGCGCGCAGACGATCTGCTCGGTGCCACCTGGGAATATGCCGGCACACACTGGAACAAGGAAGAGCATCAGGCGCTGCAAGACAATATGCTGGCGCGGCGGCCCTTTCTGGATTTTGTGTATAGCCGCATAGCCGATAATGGCGTACATCAATTCTTGATGGTTAGTGGCGAACCGATGTTCGACGCCTCCGGGCGCTTTATCGGCTATCGCGGCGTGGGCAAGGATGTGAGCGAGAGTATGCGCAAAGGGGCGCATTAATTCCGGTTTATTACCCTCTCCCTCAGTCCCTCTCCCAGAGGGAGAGGGAAGAACAGCCCCCTCCCTGCGGGAGTGAGGAAAACTCCCCTTCTCCCTTTGGGAGAGGGGCTAGGGGAGAGGAATTTTTGCTGCCGTTATTTTAATATAATGTTCAAACAATTCTCCTCAGAGAGAAAAAATATCACCCCTGATATTACTATTGCGCTCCTGGAAAGTATGACATGACCAAAGCAGTCAAACCCGCCGTACCCAAACCGGCATCCGTCACGGCCAGGAAAAAAGCTGCCGTGAGCGTCAAGGAAAAATCCCCGCCCAAGCCTGCTCACGCCGCCCCTGCGCGCGATAAACGCAGGTTCCCCATCGTGGGCATAGGCGCATCGGCGGGCGGGCTGGAAGCGTTGGAGAGTTTTCTGACGCATGTGCGCACGGGCAGCGGCATGGCCTATGTGGTGGTGCAGCATCTCGATCCCACCTACAAGGGCATCCTGCCGGAACTGCTCCAGCGCAGCACCAAAATGACCGTGGTCGAAGTAGAAGATCAAATGAAGGTCAAACCCAACTGTGTTTATGTCATCCCGCCGAACAAGGATTTATCCATAGAGCAGGGTTATTTGCGTCTGTCCAAGCCGCTGGTCGGGCGCGGCTTGCGCCTGCCGATTGATTTGTTTTTCCGCTCGCTGGCCATCGAACGCCATGAATATGCCATCGGCGTGATTTTATCGGGCATGGGTTCCGACGGTACGCTCGGCTTGCGCGCGATCAAGGAAAATTCCGGCCTGTGCGTGGTGCAGGAACCCACCGATGCCAAATTTGACAGCATGCCACGTAGCGCCATTACCACCGGTGTGGCCGATATTGTGGCGCCGGCGCAGGAATTGCCGCGCCGCATTGCCATGTTCTTCCATCATCTGCCCAAGCATATTCTGGAACACAGCGATCCCCCGCTGGAAAGCAAAACGCGCACTGCGCTGGACAAGATCATCCAGATGCTGCGCAAATGTACCGGCAATGATTTCTCGCTGTATAAAACCAATACCATCTACCGCCGCATTGAGCGGCGCATGGGTTTGCACCAGATTGATACCCTGAGCAGCTACGCCCGTTATATGCAGGAGAACAAGCAGGAGCTGGAACTGCTGTTCAAGGAATTAATGATAGGGGTGACCAGTTTTTTTCGCGACCCGGTGGTGTGGGAACATCTCCAGAGCAAAGCCATTCCGGCGCTGCTGGCGCTTTATCCGGAAGGAAAAACCTTGCGCGCCTGGGTGTCTGCCTGCTCTACCGGCGAGGAAGCCTACACCCTGGCCATCGCTTTCCGCGAAGCGCTGGACCAGATCAAGCCTGCCGCCCAATATCATTTGCAAATCTTTGCCACCGACCTGGATCCGGATGCGATCGCCAAGGCCCGTGCCGCAGTGTATCCGGCCAATATTTTGGCAGATGTGACGCCGGCGCGGCTGGCCCGGTATTTTGTGTCCGAAGACGACGGTTACCGGGTGAGCAAGGATATCCGCGAAATGATTATTTTCGCTACGCAAAACATCATCATGGATCCGCCGTTTACCAAGCTGGATATGCTGTGCTGCCGCAATCTGCTGATTTATTTTAATGCAGAGTTGCAAAAAAAATTGCTGCCGCTGTTTTATTATGCGCTGGCACCGCAGGGCATCCTGCTGCTGGGCAGTGCGGAAACAGTCGGTAATCACCTGCATCTGTTTACGCCTGTGGATAGCAAGGCGCGCATTTACCAGCGCCTGGCCAACCTGTTGCCGGCCAGTAACGTGGAGTTTCCCACCAAAAATCGTGCCGACCGGATGCCGCTGATAGAGCCGGGTGTGCCAGCACCGGTAAACAGCCTGCCGCATATGGTGGAACAGCTGCTGTTGCAGAGCTATGCCCCGGCAACCGTGCTTATCAATCCTGCCGGCGATATCCTGTATATCAGCGGACGCACGGGTGATTATCTGGAACCTGCTGCGGGCAAAGCCAACTGGAATATTTATGCCATGGCGCGCGAGGGGCTGCGCAACGGCTTGCCGGGTGCGGTCAAGAGCGCGTTGCGGCAGCAACAGGCGGTTCATCTGGAGGGGGTGGTGATAGGCTCCCGTACTTTGAAAGTGACTGTGCAGGCGCTGGCCGAGCCGGAAATCCTGCGTGACAAGCTCATCGTGGTTTTTCAGGAAATGCCTGCTCAGGTTTTGGCCAAGGAAGATAAAAAAAAGGTGTCCAGCCGCGTTCATGCCACCCAGGCAGCGGAGCTGCGGCAGGTTTATGAAGAGCTGCAATCCGCGCGCGAAGAAATGCAGACGTCGCAGGAGGAACTCAAATCCAGTAATGAAGAATTGCAGTCTTCCAATGAGGAATTACAATCCACCAATGAAGAACTGATCACTTCCACCGAAGAGATGCAATCGCTGAATGAAGAATTGCAAATGGTCAATGACGAGATGGAAACCAAGGTGCATGACCTGTCGCAAATAAATAACGACATGAACAACCTGCTCAACAGCACGGAAATTGCCGTGCTGTTTCTGGACGACGCGCTACGGGTGCGGCGCTTTACCACGCATGTCACGCAATTGTTCAAATTGCTGCCGCAGGATGTGGGCCGCCCGTTGTCTGATATTGTCACCGACCTGGACTACCCGGAATTGCAGGCCGATGCGGAGGAAGTGTTACGCAGCCTGATATTCTCCGACAAGCCAGTGACCGCCCGCGACAACCGTTATTTTAAGGTGCGCATCATGCCCTACCGCACCGATATTAATGTAATAAATGGAGTGGTCATCACTTTTACGGACATTACCGTAGCCAAGAAGCTGGAAGCGCAATTGCGCACCGCACTGGGTAAGGTATCAGAGCATTAATGCTAAAAACCGCAGTTGCATGGTCATCATTATGCTCTGAGGCAAGCTAGCAATGGGTGTTCCCTCACCCCAACCCCTCTCCCGGAGGGCGAGGGACTTTATTACCCTCTCCCTTTGGGAGAGGGTCCAGGGGATCATGGCACTCAGTTAAGCTGCTGACGACTCAAACTCCCTCCCCTTCAAGGGGAGGGCCGGGGTGGGGATGGGGTACTGAGCGCCCGCAGCCCAGACCTTAACCCATCCCCATCCTAACCTTCCCCTTGAAGGGGAAGGACTGGTTTCGTGGCTTGCAAGTGATTTTTTCGCTTAACCGAGTGCCATGAGGGCCAGGGGAGAGGGTTTGCACCATGGGATAAAAATTCAACTGCGTTTTTTAGGTTAATGCACCCCTGCAAAGGGAGAGAGAGAATCCGATGAAAGGAACAAAAGGAAATATGAAAGACTATTCCGATACCACTTCGGAACTGGCCAAATTGCGCCGCCGCGCCAAAGCGCGGCTGGCCAAAAATAAAACGGCGCTGCCGCGGGATGAAGCGGATGTGCAAAAATTGCTGCATGAATTGCTAGTGCACCAGATCGAGCTGGAAATTCAGAATGAGGAGTTGCTGGCTGCGCGTGATGCAGTCGAAGCCAGCCTGGTGCGCTACAGCGATCTGTATGATTTTGCGCCGGTCGGTTATTTCACGCTGGAGCGCGACGGCATCATCTGCCAGGCCAATCTGACCGGTGCCGGCATGCTGGGCGTGATGCGCTCGCACATCAGGAACAAGCGCCTGCGTTCTTTTGTGCATGCGGATTCGCTACCCGCCTTCAATGATTTCATGATCCGGGTTTTTGCCAGCAATACCAAACAATTTTGCGAAATTACCCTGGCCCCGACGCCGCAACATCCGCAGCTGGAAGTGCATATAGAATCTATCTGCGATGAACAGGGCCTGACGTGCAGCGCAGTGTTGTTCGATATTACTGCGCGCAAGCAGGCAGAAGCTGATCTGAGCCGGGTGGATACCTTGCAGAACGCCATTCTGACTAGCGCCGATTTCTCCATTATCGCCACCGATGCCCACGGTGTGATCCAATTATTCAATGCGGGGGCAGAGCGCATGCTGGGCTACAGTGTGGCAGAGGTAGTCAACAAGCTCAGCCCGAGCGATATGCACGACGCGCAAGAAGTACGCGAACGCGCGCAAGCCTTGAGCTATGAATTTGGCACACCTATTGCGCCCGGTTTTCAGGCCCTGGCTTACAAGGCCGCGCGTGGCATAGTCGATACTTATGATTTGACCTATGTATGCCGCGATGGCAAACGCTTCCCGGCCATTGTGTCCATTACCGCGCTGCATGCGCAGGGCAAGATCATCGGCTATTTGCTGATAGGGGCGGATAACTCGGCGCGCAAACAGGCGGAAGAGGAGCTGAAAAGTGCCAAGGCGACCGCAGAAAAAGCCAGCATGGCCAAGTCCGATTTTATTTCCAACATGAGCCATGAATTGTGCACCCCGCTCAATGCCATACTCGGCTTTGCGCAATTGCTGACCATAGATGCCACGCCGCCCACGCCCGCGCAGAAGGAAAGCATAGACCAGATTCTGCAGGCGGGCTGGTTTCTGCTGAAGCTGATTAACGAAATTCTGGATCTGTCGCTGATTGAATCCGGCAAGAAGATGATGTCACCTGAGCCGGTGGCGGTGAGGGAAGTGCTGCAGGAATGTCATTCCATGATCAAGCCGCAGGCCAAAGAGCGCGGCTTGAATATAATTTTTCCGGCGGATTGTCCTTATTATGTCCAGGCAGACCGCACCCGGCTGATGGAGGTGTTGATCAATCTCTTGTCCAATGCCCTCAAATATAACTGCGAACAAGGCAGTATTATCGTGGACTGCGTGGCTCATGATGCCGAGCACATTATTATCAGCGTCAAGGATACCGGCGCGGGTTTGCCGGAAGAAAAAGTGGAGCAACTGTTTCAACCTTTTAACCGCCTCGGCCAGGAGCAGGGGCGCGAAGAGGGCACCGGCATAGGCTTGGCCATCAGCAAGCGGCTGGTAGAAGCGATGGGCGGCAGTATAGGCGTGGTCAGCACCCCTGGGGTGGGCAGCATGTTCTGGATAGAATTAAACGCGGCGCAAGCGACGCGCGCTCTTCCCGGCAGCGAGCTTGCTGCGCTGACTCAAACGCAAAGCCGGGCGGATATGTCGGCCCGAACCCTGCTTTATGTCGAGGATAATGTGGCTAATCTGAAGCTGGTGGAGCAGCTGGTTGCCCGCCGGCCTGACCTGCGCATGCTGAGTGCAAGCGATGGGCATATGGGGATCGCAGTGGCCCGTACGCATCAGCCGGATGTCATTTTAATGGACATCAATTTGCCCGGCCTCAATGGCCTCGAAGTCATGAAAATTTTAAATACTGATCCGTTGACTGCGCATATTCCCATTGTCGCACTCAGTGCCAATGCTATCCCGCGCGATGTTGAAACAGGGCTGCAAGCCGGATTCTTCCGCTACCTGACCAAGCCGATCAAGGTGCATGAGTTTATGGATACCCTGGATGTTGTGCTGGAATTTCCCAGGGGCCAGGGGCAGGTGACAGGTGAGCGAACATAGGACACTCCCCTCTTCCACCAGCGGGAGAAGGGGATAGCGCCCACTCCGATTCTGAGCGATAACGCACAGAAGCCTGCAATAAAACCCACTACTCTCCAGCCCCAATCCCATAGGAGCAGTAGTGTCAGTTTACCCCATGATTATTCCGGAAAATCGCTTGTTGGCCGACATGCCTGCGCATGATCGCGAAAGTTTTATGGCGCAGTGCGCACGCGTGGAGTTGCAACTGGGCAGCGTGATCTGCCAGCCGGGCGAGCCTATCCGCTATGTGTACTTTCCCATAGACAGCTTTATTTCGCTGGTCAAGCCGGTGGATGAGCATGCCAATCTGGAAGTGGCCCTGGTCGGAAATGAAGGCATGCTGGGCATTTCGCTCATCCTCGGCGTGGAGATTTCACAACTGCAATTTCTGGTGCAGGGCGCAGGCTGGGCCTGGCGCATGGAATCGGGGGCCTTCCGCCGCATCTATCTGCAATACCCCGCGCTGCAAACCGAATTGAAGCGTTATCTGCATGTGTTGATGAGTCAGTTCGCACAGACTGCGGCATGCACCCGCTTTCATGTGGTGGAGGCACGTCTCGCGCGCTGGTTGCTGATGACACAAGACCGCGCGCATTCGGATGCCTTTCATGTTACGCATGAGTTTCTGGCTTATATGCTGGGGGTGCGCCGCGTGGGCGTAACCAAGGCAGCAGGCTCTTTGCAGAAACGTACACTCATTCAGTATAGCCGCGGAGATATTAAAATACTGAACCGCGGTGGGCTGGAAGCGGCGGCTTGTGGTTGTTATCAGGCGGACAAGGAAACTTATGAAAGTTTGCTGGGTTATTCGCGTTAAAATTATTTTTAGCAACTGTGGCAGTATGGTGAGCAATTAAATACTCATCGAGATAATAAAAAAGGCACCCGCAGGTGCCTCAAGTCCTGGTAAAAATCAGAATTAGAATGTGTGCTTCATGCCCAGCGATAATGCGCTGGGATCGGCTCCCGCACCTTTGGCGCTAACAAAACCGCTGCTGGTGCCAGCATCGCCTGCAGCCAGACCATAGCTTGCATTAACATCGTTGCTTAGTTTGGTATAAATGGCATACAGCGTAGTGCGTTTGCTCAAGTTATGGTCGTAGCCCACAGTCATTTGCTTTGCGCCGCTCGATACTCTGTTACCTAGCTCACCTGCCTTGGCATAAGCCAGTTTGAGCGCACCATTACCGAACTTGTATTTGCCGGACACGGTAACTGCTTTGTGACCGTAGCAATTGCTGTCAGTTGAGCCGCTGCTGCAGGTGTAGACTGCGCCCGGGGTATTGACGTCGTCGCTGGTTTTTTCATAAGCCAAACCTGTTTCAAAGTCACCAAATTTGTAACCGGCCCCTACTTTTACTGCTTTTTCTTTTACGCCAATTGTCCCAGCACCATTATTACCCGCGTTATTACCGGTAGCAGTGCTGCCTATGTCATTGACCTGATAAGCAAAGCTTCCAAACAAGGCATCGGCCTCATACAGACCAGCCACAGATAGGGTTTTGCCCTTGATATCAGTCGAAGTAGCAGCTGCCTCAGCACCAGCGACATACGATGCCAGCACTGTCACGCCGCCAAAATTTGGACTGGTGTACATGACCACATCATTCGGACGTCCGTCGAACTGAAGTACAGAGTTTTTCCCTTTGATGGCACCACCCATCAAGGCACGGTTGTCACCCATTGAATCACCGAACATATCCAGCCGCCGCGTGGCGATTTTATAGGGGGTATCGTGACGGCCCAATATCAATTGACCCCAGGACTCACCTTTCAATCCGGCGAAAGTATTGCGTGTGCCGAAAGAACCACCCGCGTTATCCATGTCTATACGGCTTTCCACCTGCCAGATTGCGTTCAAGCCATCGCCTAATTCTTCTGTTCCTTTAAAGCCAATGCGCGAGGCATTGCTCGACACTTTGTTGGTGCTGACCCCTTGTGCGGTTGCTGTGTTACCGTTTTTGGTCATATCGATAGCAAGATTGGCTATGCCGTAAACAGTTACGTTAGCATTGTCGGCCAGCGCTGGTAGCGGCAATGCCACAGCAATGGCCAGTGCGACAATAGTTAGTTTGGTTTGCATCATCAGTTCCCCTGTCATTATTAACGCCGCCACATGCGACCGTGACAGAGTAAACTTAAATTATTACAGAAAGATTAAGGAGAAATTACAGGATTGTGACGTGAGTGTTGCAGTGATGGGAGCTGATAGAGGCTAGAGAATGTTAGCCACGTTTGGTGTTGCGCGCAGAACGGGCATACGCATTTTCTATCCATTTCTTGATTCGGTTGGCATCTCCAACACGGGTGCGTTTGCCTGACGAATCGAGCAGCACGATAATTACAGGACGTTGGGTAATTTTTGCAGCCATGACCAGGCAACGACCTGCTTCGCTGATATAGCCGGTTTTGGAAATGCCTATATCCCAAGCGGCACTTTTTACCAGGGGGTTAGTATTGCTGAAACGCAATGAACGCCGTCCAGTCAGTGCTACCAGATGGGAAGAAGAGGTAGTGTACTGGCGTATAGTCTGGTAGCGTTGTGCTGCCATCATCATTTTCACCAGGTCTTTTGCGGTGGAAACATTGCCACTATTCAAGCCTGTCGCATCACGAAAATAAGTATCTTGCATGCCTAATTCGCGTGCTTTGCTATTCATTTTTTCTACGGCAATTTCTCCGCCACCGGGAAAAGTGCGCGCTAATGCAGCTGCAGCACGATTCTCTGAAGCCATCAATGCCAGTTTGAGCAATTCGCCACGGGTCAGAACCATGCCCAGACGGATACGAGAACGGGTACCTTTAAGTGTGTCGAGGTCTTCAACCCCAATGCGGATTTCTTCTTCCAGCGGTAATTGCGCATCTAATATGATCATCGCAGTCATCAACTTGGTGATGGAAGCGATAGGAACGATGGCATTGGCATTTTTGCTATATAGCGGGCGCTGGTCCTGCTCGTCGTAAATCAAGGCAATGGATGAGCGCAACTTGGGTGCGGAGGTATATTTGAATACGGTATTAGTCAGCTGCTCGTCGCGCTGTAAATACAATACCTCGTCATTAGGCTCGGCTTGTACCGACAAACCTTGTCCCAACAGCAATGCCAGTATTATCAGTTTTATGCGCATATATTCTGTGAATTAAGTAAAACTACAAGCGGAGCATACCTCAATATTAAGGTAAATCAATGAAATAGTGATGAACGGCCCTGTTATGCCGATAAGCGTAGCTGCGGAAACATCCTTAAAATCAATTTTCTTCCTGCTGTTGCAATGCCCACATCTGCGCATACAACCCTTGCTGTGCCAGCAATTCGCGATGAGTGCCACGCTCTACGATGCAGCCCTTGTCCATGACCAGTATTTGTTGCGCATCGACAATAGTGGATAAACGATGGGCAATGACCAGCGTGGTGCGGTTGCGCGCCACGTTGCGGAATTCATCCTGTATGGCCCGCTCGGACTTGGAATCCAAGGCCGAAGTGGCCTCATCAAATATCAGGATGGCAGGTTGTTTCAGGATGGCGCGCGCAATGGCTACTCTTTGTTTTTCCCCGCCGGATAATTTTAAACCGCGTTCACCTACTTGAGTATCATAACCTTGCGGCAGGGATGCTATAAAGGTGTGAATATGTGCCGATTGCGCGGCTTGCAGCACTTCTTCACGCGACGCTGCCGGGCGACCATAGGCAATGTTGTAATAGATGCTGTCGTTGAACAACACGGTATCCTGCGGCACGATGCCGATGGCAGCGCGCAAGCTGGTTTGGGTCACGCTGCGGATATCCTGTCCATCAATCAGAATGCGGCCTGCGCTGACATCATAAAAACGGAACAGCAGGCGCGAGAGCGTGGATTTACCTGCTCCGCTGGAGCCCACCACGGCCACGATATGGCCTGCCGGAATATCAAAGCTGACGTCTTGCAATATCTGCCGGTCCGGCTGATAGCTGAAAGCAACGTGTTCAAAACGCACCGCGCCACTGCGTATCTGTAAGGCAACGGCAGTGGGTGCATCTTTTACTTCCCTATCCTCTTCCAGCAGGCGAAACATTTTTTCCATATCGGCCAGCGAGTTTTTGATTTCGCGATAGACGAAACCCAGAAAGTGCATCGGCATATAAAGCTGCAACATAAATACATTGACCAATACCAGATCACCCACTGTCATGCGCCCTTGCGTTACTTCATATGCTGCCAGCAGCATTAAGGCGGTGACGCCGATAGCAATGATGGTGCTTTGCCCGGCATTGAGCGAGGCTAACGAGGTCTGGTTTTTGACTGCCGAGGTTTCCCATTCGCGCATATGCTCATCGTAGCGCTGCGCCTCGAACTGTTCGTTGCCGAAATATTTCACCGTCTCGTAATTGTGCAAGCTGTCTATGGCACGTGTGTTGGCTTTGGAATCCATATCATTCATGGTGCGGCGAAAAAC
>JAUSKS010000295.1 GCA_030646595.1 Gallionellaceae bacterium
CGATATTGGTTTTTTCCATCGCAGCAATGCCGCCATTTTTTTTCAACCACTGAAACACCAGCCCGGCCACATAGACGGCATAAGTAGGCGGCGTGTTGTACATCGACTCATTATCGGCATGCGTCTGATAATCCAGCATGGCTGGCAAGCCACGGTGCGCCACGCCGACCAGATCATCGCGCACGATGACGATGGTCAGCCCGGCTGGGCCGATATTTTTCTGTGCGCCGGCATAAATCAACCCGTATTTGGACACATCCATCTGGCGCGACAAAATATGCGACGACATATCCGCCACTAAAGGCACATCACCAGTGTCGGGCACCCAATTAAATTCCACGCCACCTATGGTCTCGTTTGAAGTGTAGTGAAAATATGCCGCATGCGGATCACACTGCCAGGTATTGAATGCCGGAATAGCCGTGGTGTTACTCGCCACCACATTCACATGGCAAAATTTCTTCGCTTCACTGATGGCCTTTTTCGACCACTCACCAGTATTCAAATAGTCAGCCGAATTTTTGCCACGCAACAAATTCATCGGAATCATCGCGAACTGCTGACTGGCACCGCCTTGCAGGAACAACACTTTGTAATTAGCCGGTATGCCCATCAGCTCGCGCAGATCAGCCTCAGCCTGGGCTTGGATGCCCATATATTCCTTGCCGCGATGCGACATTTCCATGATCGACATGCCGCTGCCGTGCCAGTCTGGCAATTCTGCCTGTGCTTGTAGCAATACTTCTTTTGGCAACACTGCCGGACCTGCGCTGAAATTGTAAATAGTCATTTTAAAATTTTAATAAATAAAAATTTAGGATTGAGGAACGTGGATCGAGGATTGAGTTAAAAACAGAGCAGAGAAGCTCCCCGATCCTCGATCCTCAATCCTGCCCTTCCACTTCTGGATCAGCAATCCTGCTCAACCCGGCCAGCTTGTCGCCTTTACCGAGGTTAATCAGTGTCACTCCTTGAGTAGCGCGGCCCATCTCGCGGATTTCCTTGACGCGAGTGCGGATGAGTACGCCGTTGGTGCCGATCAGCATGATCTCATCTTCCTGATTCACCAGCGTCGCCGCCACCACCTTGCCATTACGCGCGGAGGTCTGAATCGCAATCATGCCCTGTGTACCCCGCCCATGACGGGTGTATTCAACAATCGGCGTGCGCTTGCCGTAACCATTTTCAGTTGCGGTCAATACTGCCTGATTCTCATCTTCCGCCACCAGCAGCGCAATCACATGTTGCTTGGCGGCCAGCTTCATGCCGCGAACACCGCGCGAAGCACGACCCATAGAGCGCACATCGTTCTCGTCAAAGCGCACGGCCTTGCCGCCATCGGAGAACAACATCACGTCATGCTTGCCATCGGTCTGTGCCACGCCGATCAGATAATCGCCTTCGTCCAGATTGATAGCGATAATGCCGCCTTTGCGCGGATTGGCAAAGTCGGACAAGGCGGTTTTCTTGACTGTGCCATCCGCCGTAGCAAAGAACACAAACTGGTCATCGGAAAATTTCTTGACCGGGAGGATAGCGTTGATTTTTTCGCCTTCTTCCAGCGGCAGCAAATTAACAATGGGCTTGCCACGGCTGGTGCGCGCGCCCTGCGGCACGTCATATACCTTGATCCAATACACCCGACCGCGGCTGGAGAAGCACAGAATATAGTCGTGCGTGTTGGCAATAAACAGGTTGTCAACAAAGTCATCTTCCTTGGTCGAGGCCGCCTGCTTGCCGCGCCCGCCACGCTTCTGCGCACGGTATTCATCCATCGCTTGGGCCTTCATATAGCCCCCATGCGACAGCGTCACCACCACATCTTCCGGCGCGATCAAATCTTCCATGCTCATGTCTTGCGTATGCGTGATGATTTCGCTGCGGCGTTTGTCGCCATACTGCGATTTAATCGCGATCAACTCGTCGCTGATCATTTTGGTGATGCGCGCAGGCTTGGCCAGAATATCGAGCAAGTCGCTGATCTTGTCCATCACCTCGCGATACTCGCTCACAATCTTGTCTTGCTCCAGCCCGGTCAGGCGCTGCAAACGCAGTTCCAGTATGGCTTGCGCCTGCACATCCGACAGCTTGTAAACGTGCTGCTTGCCTT
This sequence comes from Gallionellaceae bacterium, assembly GCA_030646595.1. Taxonomy (GTDB): domain Bacteria; phylum Pseudomonadota; class Gammaproteobacteria; order Burkholderiales; family Gallionellaceae; genus Nitrotoga. The sequence goes on from JAUSKS010000295.1 coordinate 2,111, forward strand.
GCCCCACCAGACCAAATTCCGGCAACAGATTTTCCGGGCGCGCAGCATCACTCACCCGGCTCAGCATTTCTTCCACCAGGGAAGAGCGCCAGGAATGCGCCATCAATTCCTGCTTGGCTATTGCAGGCGTAGCTGCGGCTTTAATCAGCGCAATAATTTCATCCACGTTGGACAGCGCCACGGCCAGGCCTTCCAGCACATGACCACGATCACGCGCCTTGCGTAATTCAAATACTGTGCGGCGCGTTACCACCTCGCGCCGATGGCGCAAGAAGGCATCCAGGAATTGTTTCAGATTCAGCAACTGTGGACGGCCATCGAGCAAGGCCACCATGTTCATGCCGAAGCTGTCCTGCAACTGCGTTTCCTTATACAACTTATTCAGAATGACCTCGGCCACTTCGCCGCGCTTTAATTCAATCACCGCGCGCATGCCGGATTTATCCGATTCATCGCGGATTTCGGAAATGCCTTCAATACGTTTTTCGCGCACCAGCTCGCCTATCTTCATCAGCAAATTGGCCTTGTTCACCTGATACGGCAGTTCATCAATGATGATGGATTGGCGATTGCCCTTATCCATATCTTCGATGTGGCAGCGCGCGCGCATGATCACGCGCCCGCGCCCAGTGCGATAGCCTTCCTTGATCCCCGCCGTGCCATAAATAAAACCCGCCGTCGGAAAATCCGGCGCAGGAACCATAGCAATCAATTCTTCAATATCCATTTCCGGCGTTTTCAGCAGCGCCAGGCAGGCATCAATGATTTCGCTCAGATTATGCGGCGGAATATTGGTGGCCATGCCCACCGCAATGCCGGAAGAACCATTCACCAGCAAATTGGGAAAGCGCGCCGGGAACACCAGTGGCTCATGTTCGGAACCATCGTAGTTGGGGCCGAAATCAACCGTCTCTTTATCCAGATCGGCCAGCAATTCGTGCGCGATGCGCGCCATGCGGATTTCGGTATAACGCATCGCCGCCGCGTTATCGCCGTCCACCGAGCCGAAGTTACCCTGGCCATCTATCAGCGGATAACGCAGCGAGAAAGGTTGCGCCATACGCACGATGGTGTCGTATACCGCCGTATCGCCATGCGGATGATACTTACCGATGACATCACCGACGATACGCGCCGATTTTTTGTAGGCTTTATTCCAGTCGTTGGATAGTTCGTGCATGGAAAACAGGGCTCGCCGATGCACTGGCTTGAGACCATCGCGCACATCGGGCAAGGCGCGCCCGACAATGACGCTCATGGCGTATTCGAGATACGACTTGCGCATCTCCTCTTCCAGACTGACTACCAGCGTTTCTTTGGCAAATTGTTCCATGTATGGCGGCACCTACTTAAATTCATCCAAGCTGTTCATAAAAAAACAGCCCGTAAGTTTATCATGCGGCCCCACCTCCAGACAAAACAAAATTACCCTTAAATACCAGCGCTAATATAGACTTGATCTGTTAAAACAAGGCATAATCCTGCGGCCTTATAAAATAAACCTGTCGCAGTGACACCCTTAGGGTAATTGTTTTGCGTAATAACAGGATGACTCACACATGAGCAACGTCGATCAAATCGAACTGGACAAATTCAGCCAGATGGCACACCGCTGGTGGGATCCCAGCAGCGAGTTCAAGCCCCTACATGAAATCAATCCTCTCCGTCTCAACTATATCAATCGCACCATTCCATTAGCCGACAAAACTGTGCTGGATGTAGGCTGCGGTGGTGGCATTCTGGCGGAAAGCATGGCCGCCTGCGGCGCACGGGTCACCGGCATAGATCTGGGCGAAAAGGCCTTACAGGTTGCCAAACTGCACCTGCTGGAAAGCGGGCAACAAGTGGATTATCGCAACATTGCCGTGGAAGATCTGGCGCGGACACAAGCGGGTCATTATGATGTGGTGACCTGCATGGAATTGCTGGAACATGTGCCTGACCCGGCCAGCGTCGTGCAGGCTTGCGCGCAATTGGTCAAGCCGGGAGGATACGTATTTTTTTCCACGCTCAACCGTAACTTAAAGTCCTATATGATGGCTGTGATCGGTGCGGAATATCTGCTCAAGATGTTGCCGCGCGGCACACATGATTACGCGAAATTTATCAAACCTTCCGAGCTGGCCCAGTTTTGCCGCAATGCGGGGCTGCAAGTCGCTGACATGAGCGGCATGAGCTACCACCCCCTGACTAAAACGTATAGCTTGAGCCCTAACACTGACGTCAACTACCTGCTCGCCTGCCACCGTGACTAAAGCGGTTTTATTTGATTTAGATGGCACCTTTGCCGACACCGCACCGGACCTGGCTGCCGCACTCAATCATGTACGCAGCCTGCATGATTTGCCGCCACTACCTCTGGCAGCTATACGCCCGCAAGCCTCACATGGCTCCATCGGCTTGCTGAAGCTGGGCTTTGAGGTCACGCCTGATGCACCTGGTTTCGCATCATTGCGTACCGCATTTCTGGACTATTACGCTGACCATATCTGTGTTCACACCGTATTATTCCCCGGCATGGTGCAATTAATAGATACGCTGGAACAACGCCATCTACCCTGGGGCATCGTCACCAACAAACCGCATCGCTTCACTGTCCCCTTGATGCAAGCGTTAGGCATGGCCTCGCGCGCCGCCTGTTTGGTAAGCGGTGATACCTGCGCGCGCGCCAAGCCCTATCCCGACCCATTACTCAAGGCCAGCGAAATAATAGGCATTGCACCGCAACTATGTTTATATCTGGGCGATGATCAGCGCGACGCACAAGCTGCACAAGCTGCCGACATGCGCTGTATTATTGCGGCCTATGGTTATATCAATGGTCAGGACATATCCGCCTGGCCTATACACGGAGCTATCGAAACGCCTTTACAATTGCTGCACTGTCTTTAAGATTCACTTACTACAGGGGGAATAAAAATGCGTAAATCAAATACCTTCCGCATCGTCCGGCCTTATCTCGCAGCCGTTGCGGTCATTGTCACCGCCGCTCTTCTCGTGTTTACCATTTACTTTACCCAGCTAAGTTTGTTGTGGGCCACCTTTCTGGCTGGCATCTTAACAGCCTCCATATTGGCAGTAGCGACCCGTGCCTCGCACACCGAATGGGTAGTGGTACGCCGTACCGCACAATTGAGCGCCGTCAAGGAAAGACTGGAAGATGAAACGCGCTTGCGCAAACAAGCGGAGAAACGGGTCGACGTTGACAAACCGCGCATACGCTTAATTGACGAGGCGCTGACAGTCATGGTGGCACTGGTGGATACCGATCTCTGCTATCAATATCACAACCGCGCTTTCCGCAATTGGCTGCATATGAGGCCAGAACAGATTGATGGCCGCACCATGCGCAAAGTATTGGGTGCCAAGCTCTATACCGAAATGGAACAAGCCGTGCGGCAATCATTAAAAGGGCAAGCCATGCGCTACACGTTGATGCAGGAAAGGTCCAATAGCTCCCCCTGCCCTGTTTTTATGGAACACGTCCCGCAATTTTCTGATAGCGGCAAGGTGATCGGCTTCTATCTTCTCGCCGCCAGTAGTGTCGAGCCGGAGCACCCTGCTGACGTTATTAGCCATAGCGGCCTATCTGAACAGGATATGTACATCAATTCTTTCGCCGAACAAATGAGTGGTCAGCAGGATGCTGTACATCGCATTATGGCCGCTATTGAAAAAGACGAGTTCCACCTCTTTTGCCAACTGATAATCCCGCTGGCACAGGGTACCAAGGATGTTAATCATTATGAAATTCTGGTGCGTTTGCTCGGTGAAGAAGACAACATGATGCCGCCGGGCGCATTTTTCCCGTTGGCGGAAAAACATGGCCTCATGCCCCATCTTGACCGCTGGGTAGTGCAACATGTAGCCGAATGGATTTCCAACAAGATTTTACAAGGCACCGCGCTGACCAACTCGATATTTTTTATCAACATAGCCAGTGATACTATTGAAGACAACGAGTTTCCGCAATTTGTGCAGGAACAATTAAAAAAATACAACGTACCGGGGAATGCCTTATGTTTTGAAATAGCCGGGCCAGCCGCAATAGGGGGCGGCGGTGTTATCAAGTTTGCGCAACAAATCAGGGAAGCCGGCTGCCGTACCGCACTCAGTAATTTTGGCCAGGATGGCGTCTCTTTTGACTTACTGCGCGACCTGCGTGTGGACTTCCTCAAAATTGACGGCAGCATCATTCTCCATATCTTGCGCGACCCGGTCTACCTGGCCAAAATATCTGCGATCAACCAGGTC
>JAUSKS010000302.1 GCA_030646595.1 Gallionellaceae bacterium
TGTCGATACCCCAACTTGGTCAGCGAGGTAATGAAACTCAACTCGCCCGTCGCGTAAGAGCGATAGCAAAATGAAAGGAGGTATTTGCTCAAGAATATTTTTCAATGTGCCTGTGTTGCCCACAACGACTACTCTGCCATAAAAAATCAGCCCTTCTGCCAACGCACCTATATCGATTAAAGGACCTGGGCCTATGGCGTTCTTGTAAATGATGGACTCAAACATATGGGTCTTAGATAGCAATAATGTTGGAAGTACTAATCAATATGCTTGATACTTAACGAAGTAGGTAGAAACAACATCCCCATATTCTCATCATGCTGTGAAGATTATTTTCACACGATAGTCTTGATGTTGGTAAGGCCCCTTTCAAAATCTTTGCCCACCAAGCTGTCCATGCTGGCAAACACCTGCATTAACTTGGAAATGAAAGGGGCAGGGCCATACATGGCCCAGGTGACTTTAGTACTGTCGCCCTGAGGTTGCAGGGTAAATTCGGCGGTGTTATGCGCTTCCATTGGTTGCAAGAAGTCCAGCTTGATCAGAACTCGGGCAGAGGGAGAGGACTCCACAATCTCCATGCGGCCTTGGCCGACTTTATTGTTGCCTTCCCATTCATATATTGCACCTTTGCCAAAGGAGGCCGAACCGCTGTGGGTTTTTTTCATGGATAGATCCATTTTTTCCCACGGAGACCAGGCTTCCCATTGGTGAAAATCGTTAATGAGGGCAAATATTTTCTCTGGCGGCGCTTTGATGCTGATGGAGCGTTCTACCCTAAAAGTATCAGGTTTGCTTGCAGCGAGGATGAGCAATGCGGCAAGTAGAATTCCAGCTACGATAGCAATTATCTTGAGCATTTATTCCTCCTGTGCAGTGAAATATTTCAAATCGAAGTCTCTTCAGGCCCACATCGTGCCGTGAAGAAAGTGAAATATCAAGGTCTGGACATGGACAGGACAATAATTTAACAGCTTGGCAACAAAAAGCCGACTTGCGTCGGCTTTTTGTTGCTGTCATGCAAAAATAATTACTTATGCATTGAATCCATAGCTGCTGGTGCAGATACAGCATCAGAAGCGGCGGCAGGAGCAGGGGCCTCAACAACAGCAGGCGCAGCAGCAGGGGCTACGGCTGGAGCAGGCTTTTCACCGCAAGCAGTGAGGGAAAAAGCCAGCAGAGCGGCAATCACAACAGAATATTTCATTTACGTTTCCTTAAAAAATTACACAAAAAAACCAGCAAACCGAACCAGCTGTAGCTATAAAGCCATAGCGAAGGCGCAGCATTTTACCCAATTTCGTGGAGTAACTCCAGAAGTTAGTGTGGCGTTTGGGCCATCTCTTACAAGGAGAAGGGGATTTAAACCTAAACTCCTTTACAAACCCGATGTGTGGGCAGTCACGCCTGGATGCGAAGCGGCCCACATTTCGTCAAATTGAGACTTGAAGGCGCGTGCTTGTTCCGGGTCGTACTGCGCGAATAAACCATGCGAATCATTGAAATGGAAACGGCGCGCGTAGTGAATTTCATCAGCCACTGCAAAAGGCTCGGATAGATGGCCCAAGTGTTTGGGGGTTTGGTAAATATGCATACAGTGGCTGAACTGGCGCAATAATGCCATCAAGCGTGGGCAGTATTGCATTGCCGAACGCGCGTCGTGTGTGAGCAGGTGCAGGCGGTTGGAAGAATGATCCAGCAGGAAGTGGCGCAAGGTCTGCTCGCATGCTGCGGAATTGAGGCCGATATCGGAAAAATTTTTGTCGAAAATAACCAGAGTGTGTTGTGCCAAACCGCACAGGGTATCCAGCGCGGTAGTGTAATCGGCCATACTGGCCAAGGCGGTGTGCTTTAGCTCGGTGCTCATGGGCGTCACACTTTACGCTTGTTTTCCATAAGCGCAATATAACCGTCCAGATAGCACTGGTAAAGTAATTCCAGCGCCATTGAGGTCAAGGTGGAGGCTGCACCAAGCTGGCGCGTATCAGCCAGGCTGCGCAATAAGCGGTAAGTATCCTGGTCTACGGTGTGCGCTATGCCATTAATGAATAGGGTCTCGCCGTGGCAGAGTATCTGCGATTTCGGCAGCAGCATGATGCCCCGAGTTCGCAGTGCTTGTTCAAAGCGTAGCCGACTGAGTGGTTTTGCAGGCGGATCAAAGAAAATATGCGGTTTGGGTTCGCTCAAATAGCTGCCAATAAAATTGGCAATGTCGCGTTTTCCCCACTTTATTTTTTCGATGGTGTGTTGCACCTGGCGCAATAGGTCTGCGCTGATTTCAGATGGGTGAGATTGCGCTTTGAGATATGGGTCGGCATATATCCCATCCAGGCGGACGCGATCTTGCAGGTAGACTAAAAACTGTTCTGCCAATTCCTGATAAGTAGGGGCGCGGAAGCCGATGGAATAAGTCATGCAGTCATCTTCCGCAATGCCGTTATGGGCATAATGTGGTGGCAGATAAAGCATATCGCCCGGCTCTAACACCCATTCCTGTTCCGCTTTGAAGCTGCGTAAAATTTTTAGCGGGGCATGTTCTATCAAAGTGTGATCCTGCTGTGCGGAAATCTGCCAACGCCTGCGCCCGCAGCCCTGCAATAAAAACACATCATAGGAATCAAAATGCGGCCCGACTCCGCCGCCCTGGGTGGCATAGCTCACCATCAGGTCGTCCAGGCGCGCATGGGGAATGAAACTAAAGTGTTGCAGCAGCCTGGCCGCTTGCGGCAGTATATGGTTCACTTCCTGCACCAGCACTGTCCATTTGCTTTTTCCCAGCTTGTCGAACTCGATTTTTGTGAAGGGGCCGTGATGGAGTTGCCATTTTTTTTGGCGCTGGGTAATCAACCGCGCTTGTATATCTTCTGTGCAAGCTAGGGAAATTAACTGCTGTGGGTTGAGTAAACCCTTAAAATCAGGGAAAGCCTGGCGTATGAGCAGGGGTTTCTTCTGCCAGTATTCGCGCAAGAATGTATGAACTGCCAACCCACCCGGTATTTTTCTCATAAGTAATTATAACTGGCATGGCGCATAAAAATGCTTTCACAATATACGAAATAAGTTAGAATTCCCAACCAGGACATTCCTTGGATCAGCGCGACGCTGGCGCGGGATTTCAGGGGACATCAGAAAAGGGAGAGAATCACCATGACGTTGTTGCAAGCTGGAATGGATGCGCCGCAATTTGAACTGCCCGATGCGGACATGCAAATGTTTAACTTGGCTACCCTGCAAGGAAAGAAAAATATAGTCCTGTATTTTTACCCTAAAGACGATACCCCCGGCTGCACCATGCAGGCTAATGAATTTACCGCGCTGGATGATGATTTTGCCAGCCTGGATACCATAGTAATAGGTGTCAGTCGCGATGAGTGCCTGAGCCATGCAGAATTCCGCGATAAATATGGGCTATCCGTGTTGCTGCTATCCGATACGGAATCCATAGCCTGCAAAAAATATGGCGTACTCTATGATAAAGAAGTGGATGGGCACAAAAAAGTTTCCATTCAGCGGTCCACTTTTGTAATTGACAAGCAAGGCAAGCTGCGCCATGCCCTATACGGAGTGCATGCTCATGGCCATGCCACTGAAGTTTTTAATCTGGTGAAGGAATTGTAATGAGAATTGCCAAAGATACAGTTGTGTCATTGCGCTATGAGTTGTCCGATGCAAACGGTACGCTGCTGGAAAAAACAGAAGATCCGGTTAGCTATTTGCATGGTGGCTATGATGGAATTTTTCCGGCTGTAGAAGAAATGCTGCACGGCAAGGATATCGGGGCAAAATGTGAGGTCACAATGGAGCCTGATGAGGCTTTTGGTGAATACGAACATGAGCTGGTGCGGGTCGAGCCACGCAATCTTTTCCCGCAAGAAATTGCTATTGGCATGCAATTCGAAGGGGGTGCAGAAGGTGCGGACGACGACGATTACCTGCTGTACACAGTAGTCGATGTAACTGACACCGAAGTTACCGTGGATGGCAACCATCCACTGGCCGGTAAAACACTAAACTTTGTAGGTGTGGTGACCGGAGTACGCGCGGCCACCACAGAAGAAATTGAACATGGGCATATACATGGTGAAGGCGGGCATCACCATTAAACGCAGCAATTCTGAAAGTTATTTTTTCAGGCTGATCGGCCCACTGCCAAAGGCCACGACATATAACAGCCCGCCCATGATGGAAATATTTTTAAGGAAATTGATCATCTGGTTCTGCGCCTGATCAGGCGCAGCCGCCCAGAAATTATGGAACAGGACGGCAGCCAAGCCGGTGAAGATACATAATGCTGCCGCTCCCCAGCGGGCCTTCCAGCCCACCAGCACCATCATTCCCCCAGCCACTTCAACCAGTATGGTGCCTACGGTAATCACATCTGGCAAAGGGATGCCTTTGCTGGCGATATAAGCTGATGTTCCCGAAAATCCGCTGATTTTCCCCAGGCCTGACATCACGAAAATAAATGAAAGTAAAATGCGCCCGGCTAGCGGGATGAAGCGATTAATGCTTTCCATGGTAACCTCCTCCGGTTAAATAATAGACAAAGCGTTTGCGCTATTAAAACAGATTTAGCAGTACTATAGTAACTCTTGGACCCTTGTAAAAGGAGAACATCATGCCTAGTTCAGCACAAAAACTGCATCACTGGATTCTTTTTCTAGGTGGCGGCATTGCGCTTGTTGTGTCTATAGGAGTGCTCATGACCAAACCCGTAGAGGCAGTTAACCCCCTATCCCTGCCTGACCCCAAGCAAAATTTCGGAGAAAATACCAAAGGCAGGCAGACTGCGGTATTCGCAGGTGGCTGCTTTTGGGGAGTAGAGGCGGTGTTCCGGCATACCGCAGGCGTGTTGAGCGCTGTTTCGGGTTATGCCGGTGGCAGCATAGCCAACCCCACTTATGAACAGGTGAGTAGCGGTGCAACCGGGCATGCAGAAGCGGTGCAGGTGGTATACGATCCTGCCAAAATTTCTTATGGCCAATTACTAAAAATTTATTTTGCGGTAGCGCATGATCCTACGCAACTCAATTACCAAGGACCGGATCATGGCACCCAGTATCGTTCGGCAATATTCACTACGAATGAGGAGCAAGCACGCATGGCACGCGCTTATATTGCACAGCTGCAGGCAGCCAAAGTGTACCCGCAACCTATTGTCACCGAGGTGTATCCCCTGCCTGTTTTTTATCCTGCTGAGGACTATCACCAGAATTATTTGGCCTTGCACCCCAATCAACCTTATATCGTTTATAACGACCAGCCCAAATTGGAGCGTTTGCGCACACAGTTTCCAGCGCTTTACCGTTGACTACAGGCAATGAAAACAACAAAAATTTTATTTTGCTGCATGGGTAACAAAGTATCAAACTTGCGCAAAGCCATGTGCCGTGCGGGTTTGCAGCGGGTATGTGTCGAAATGGTCACGCCACTGGATACACCGCCATTATTGGATACACCCTTGTGAGCGTGAAAACACGCGAAAAACTCACTTCTGGATACACCACAAAAAGGGCATGATTCAGAAGGCTGTTTCATCACGCCGCTACCATACAGACGCCTACGTCGAGTTGCTGCGCGTTTTGCGGGGTCTTTTCCCGGTCATAAAAAACCCGCCTTTCGGGCGGGTAGCTTGTGGCAGATGGCGCGGTTCTAATCAAGATGCCTTATTTTTCTTAAAACTCAGCTTTGCACCAGCCCGAGTCGCTAAATTGTAAAATTCAATCAAAGCCGACAAGCGGCCAGACAGTGTATACAGAAAACGCTCATAACTTCTGGCCTCAACGGTCGTTGTCGAAACAATTTCCAGCGTAGTGGGATCGCGCTCCATGGTTTGAATTTTTTCCACGCCGCGCGAATTTGCCATATCTGCCGCGAGCTGGAGTAATTCGTTTACTGTCGGTGCAACGCCACGCTCAAGCGATAAGAGCTGATCGGCTCTCGCAGCGTCATAAATATTTTGTTGATGTGGTGCCAGCATGATTTTTTCCTTAGGTTTAAAGCTTGACCCGTCGCACCGCACTTTGTAGCGGCGCCCGGTAGGGCAAACACTCCGATTGGATAGGTCGGAAATTCCGGCGTGCCGCCATACCAAACCCATCGCCAAAAAAATAAACGCGATGGTAACCGAACAGCATATGGCGGCACTCCCTGCGCCGTTCGGTCAAGGATTGTTATGTGATTGAC
>JAUSKS010000317.1 GCA_030646595.1 Gallionellaceae bacterium
GACCGGTTTATTCCACGGCGTATTGCGGATAAATTTCGACCAGCTTACGGCGTATTCGGCATGCGCATCGGTCAGCACCGGCTGTATCGGATTATGTCCCTGATCCATGGCCAGCCGATAAGCAGCAATCATTTCTTCCGGCTGTTGCGCCTCAATCACGCCCTGCTTGACCAACTTGTCTGCATATAAACTGCGTGTACCCGGATGTTGATTGACGTAGCGATACATGAAAGGCTGCGTCACCAAAGGCTCATCCTGTTCGTTATGGCCAAGCTTGCGGTAGCACACCAGGTCTATCACCACATCTTTCTGGAAAGCCATGCGGTAATCCAGCACAATCTCGGTAATCAGCAACACCGCTTCCGGGTCATCTGCGTTGACATGAAAAATAGGTGCTTCGATCATTTTCGCAACATCGCTGCAATACAGCGTGGAGCGTGTATCACGCGCATCGGAAGTGGTGAAGCCGATCTGGTTGTTGATGATGACATGCACCGTGCCGCCCGTGCGGTAGCCGCGCGTCTGCGACAGGTTGAGCGTTTCCATCACCACCCCTTGCCCGGAAAAAGCCGCATCGCCGTGCAGCAATACCGGCAATACCGCGCTGCCATCTTTGTCGCCACGGCGATGCTGGCGCGCGCGCACCGAACCTTCAATCACCGGATTAACAATTTCCAGATGCGATGGATTAAAGGCCAGGGTCAGATGCATGGGGCCGCCTGTGGTGCTGATGTCAGAAGAAAATCCCTGGTGATATTTGACGTCACCCGAGGCAAGGTCTGCCCTGTGCTTGCCTTCAAATTCAGCGAACAGATCGCTCGGCAATTTACCCAGGGTATTCACCAGCACGTTCAATCGTCCGCGATGCGCCATGCCTATCACGGTCTCGCGCACACCCTGCGCACCCGCGCGCTGCAACAGATGATCGAGCAAGGGGATCAAGGTGTCGCTGCCTTCCAGCGAAAAGCGCTTCTGGCCTACATATTTGGTATGCAGATAACGCTCCAGCGTTTCCGCTGCAGTCAGTCTTTCCAGGATGCGGCGGCGTTGCGCTGTGTCGTAATTCGGTGCGCCACGCGCGCCTTCCAGTCGGCTCTGGATCCAGCGCTTTTGCGCCATATCGTTGATGTACATGTATTCCGCGCCTATGCTATCGCAATAGGTTTGCCGCAACAGGCGCAGGATTTCACTCAAGGTCATGCGCGGCGAGCCAACCAGCGAGCCGGTTTCAAACGAGGTATCCATGTCCGCTTCTACCAGCCCATAAAAAACCGGATCGAGTTCGGGCACTTCCGGTTTGGCATGCCGGTTCAATGGATCAAGATGGGCGATGCGCACACCGAGGAAACGATGCGCGTTGATGAGCTGCAACACCGCCACCTGTTTGCGTTCCAGGCTGGTTTCCAGGAAAGGCATCTGTTCCGCGTGTCGGGGTAGAGTGGCAAATGCCCGTTGGATGGGGCCATGCGCTACATCGTGTGGCGCACCATTGGATTGCTGCAAGGTATCAAAATAACTGCGCCATTCATCCGGGACAGAGGCGGGAATGGCCAGATAGTTTTCATACAACCCTTCAATAAAACTATCGTTCATCCCGAATAATTGGGAAGTATCCTGCATGGCTTGCAGATAATTTTTAACGGGTGCGCTCATGGTCTATTTTGTCATTCTAAAATCTTAGCCACAGAGATCACAGAGCACACAGAGAAAAACAGCGGGTTGCCGTTAATAGTATTTCTACCCATCAGGTGAGCATGAAAAATAGGTGCAAGATGCGTCATCTCTGTGTCCTCTGTGTTCTCTGTGGCTGAATTACGGTTTTTAGGTTTATTTGCGTTGCTCCAGCGCCACATAATCGCGCTTGGCTGCGCCCTGATATAACTGGCGGGGGCGGCCTATCTTGCGCTCGCTGTCGGAAATCATTTCATTCCATTGCGAGACCCAGCCTATGGTGCGCGCCACGGCAAAGATCACGGTGAACATATTGGTCGGTATGCCCAAGGCGCGCAACACAATGCCGGAATAAAAATCTACATTGGGATAGAGCTTGCGCTCGATGAAATATTCATCGCGCAAGGCAATCTGCTCCAGCTCCAGCGCCATCTTGAAGATGGGATCATTTTCCAGCTTGAGCTCCTGCAACACTTCATAACAGGTTTCGCGCATCACCTTGGCGCGAGGATCCATGTTTTTGTATACGCGGTGGCCGAAGCCCATCAAGCGGTATTTTTTGTCTTTCACGCCTTTCATGAAATCGGCCACACGCGATACGTCGCCTATCTCTTCCAGCATTTTCAAAACAGCTTCATTCGCGCCACCATGCGCCGGACCCCACAGCGCCGCGATGCCGGAAGACACACAAGCAAAAGGATTGGCCCCACTCGAACCGGCCAGCCGCACAGTTGAGGTAGAGGCGTTCTGCTCGTGGTCGGCATGCAGAATCAGAATGCGTTCCAGCGCGCGCACCAGTTTGGGGTTGGGCACATACTCTTCAGCGGGCGTGGCGAACATCATGTACATCAAATTTTCCACATAGCTGAAAGAATTTTTCGGGTACATGAAGGGAAAGCCGGTGTAATACTTATAGGTCATCGCGGCGATGGTCGGCACCTTGGCCAGCAGGCGCAAGGCCGATATTTCGCGGTGGGCAGGATTATTGATGTCGAGCGAATCATGATAGAAGGCCGACAGCGCGCCGACCACGCCCACCATCACCGCCATCGGATGCGCATCGCGGCGAAAGCCGTTAAAGAAGCGTGCCAGTTGGTCATGCACCATGGTGTGTTGCGTGACCTTGCCCTTGAACTCAACCTTCTGCGCAGCATTCGGCAATTCCCCATGCAGCAGCAAATAACACACTTCCAGAAAATTGGAACGCTCGGCCAATTGCTCGATGGGATAACCGCGGTAATACAACTGCCCGGCATCACCATCAATAAAGGTAATGCTGGATGAACAACTGGCAGTGGACAGAAAAGCCGGATCATAGGTGAACATGCCAAGCTTGCTCAAAGCGCGGATATCAATGACATCCGGCCCCAGGGTGCCGGACAATATCGGCAGCTCTATACTTCTGCCGTCGTCCAGCGTCAATGTTGCAATGCGTTTATTTTCCATATTCAACCTTTCTCAAACCGCCTGTAACAATTTCAACACTGCGCCTTGTTCACCTGGCCGTGGCATCAAATCCCGGCCTGCAATCATATCCCAGAGTGCGGTGTCAGGCATATCCAGCAAGGTATCAAATGCCAGTCGTTGCGCCTCATCCAAATGAGCATAATGCTGCTCAATGAAACGCCCCAACACGATATCCAGTTCCAGCAAGCCACGCCGACAGCGCCAGCGCATACGTTGCATAGAAGCAGGATCGAGGAGCGAGGAGCGAGGATTGAGCTTGCCACCCACTCCGCTTTCCTCGCTCCTCGATCCTCGCTCCTCGATCCTCACACCGTCCTCTTCACCATCAAGGCTTTTATTTTTCCTATCGCCTGCGTCGGGTTCAGTTCCTTGGGGCATACATCCACACAATTCATGATGGTGTGGCACCGAAATAACCGGTACGGATCTTCCAGATTATCCAGGCGCTCGGCGGTCGCTTGATCGCGTGTATCGGCGATAAAACGATACGCCTGCAATAGCCCGGCAGGGCCAACAAATTTATCCGGGTTCCACCAGAATGACGGACAAGCCGTGGTGCAACAGGCGCACAGTATGCACTCATACAGGCCATTCAATTCAGCGCGCTGTGCGGGTGATTGCAGGCGCTCGGTTTCCGGCGGCGGATCGTTGTTGATCAGGTA
>JAUSKS010000106.1 GCA_030646595.1 Gallionellaceae bacterium
AAGGGGCAGGTCTTGATTCGTGGCATTGAAGCAACTTGGCAGGATCAAGTTTCACGCTAATTAATTGCTCACGCAAAATGTGTTGCTTGAAGGTAAAATGCAAGCACTGCCGGTCAATTTTTCTACAATCTTTTGCTGAGGAGAACGCCATGCGTATTGGGCTATTGTTTTTGATTTTTACGAGTGTTCTTACTTTGAGTGGATGTGGCTATAACACGCTGCAATCCAGCGATGAGCAAATAAAGTCCAGTTGGGCAGAAGTGTTGAATCAGTATCAGCGCCGTACCGACCTGATACCTAACCTGGTAAATACAGTGAAAGGCTACGCTGCCCAGGAACAAGCGGTGTTGCTGGGGGTGACCAATGCGCGCGCCAAGGTGGGGAGTATTCAGGCGACACCGGAGCTGGTTAATGATGAACAGGCTTTTGCCAAGTTTCAGGCTGCGCAAGGTGAATTGACTTCGGCCTTGAGCCGTTTGCTGGTAGTCAGCGAAAATTATCCGCAATTAAAATCGGATGCTAATTTCCGCGATTTGCAGGCGCAGCTTGAGGGGACGGAAAATCGCATTACGGTCGCGCGTAACCGTTACATTAAAGCAGTGCAGGAGTACAACATCGTGGTACGTTCCTTCCCCAGCAATTTGACTGCGATGATGTTCGGCTTCAAGGTCAAGCCATCGTTTACGGTGGAAAACGAGAAGGAAATATCCAGACCACCAACTGTGGATTTTAATGCATCGACTAGTGCGCCGGCGGCCAAGTGACATGATGCGCGCCTGGGCACAAGCCCTGCTATTGATGCTCGCTTGTGCTAGCGGGCCCAGTTACGCTGAAGTTGCGGTGCCGCCACTCACTGCGCGCATTACCGATCTGACCGCCACGCTGAATACTGCCCAGAAGCAGCAATTGGAAACCAGCCTGGCTCAATTTGAAGCAAAAAAAGGGGTGCAAATTGCGGTGCTGCTGGTGGCAACGACTGCGCCGGAAACGATAGAGCAGTATGGCATTCGTGTTGGCGAAACATGGAAGCTGGGGCGCAAAGGAGTGGATGATGGTGCGCTGTTATTGATAGCCAAAGATGATCGCACACTGCGTATTGAAGTTGGCTATGGACTGGAAGGGGCGCTACCGGACGCGATAGCGAAACGTATTATTGCAGAGACCATTACTCCACTATTCAAGCGCGGCGATTTTTATGGCGGGATCAATGCCGGCATCGAGCAGATGATGACCGTGCTGGCAGGCGAGTTATTGCCCCCGCCAAGCAAACGCCGTACATCATCAGCAAGCTCGCAAAATTACGAGTCGCTATTGTTTGTCGGTTTTATGCTAGTGATCGTTGTTGGTGGTGTGCTGCGTGCGATGTTTGGACGGCTTCCAGCGGCGCTGATTATCGGGCTTGCCGCTGCTGCGCTGGCGTGGTTTATCATCGCACCGGTGCTGATAGCAGGCTTGGTTGGCGTCATCGCCTTCTTCTTTACCTTGGCTGGAGGTGGCCGAAATTTCGGTGGAGGCTTGGGCGGTTTGGGTGGGGGTGGATTGGGCGGTGGAGGATTTGGTGGAGGCGGTGGCGGCTTTGGCGGCGGTGGTGCATCGGGGCGATGGTAATGGAAATTCGGCGGACGCTTAAACATTTAATGATGGGCAGTATGGCGGTGAAGGCGGCATTTCCTGCGCGTTCATTACTTGCTATCGAACATGCCATAGGCCAAACGGAAATG
The DNA here is from genome assembly GCA_030646595.1 of Gallionellaceae bacterium. Classification (GTDB taxonomy): domain Bacteria; phylum Pseudomonadota; class Gammaproteobacteria; order Burkholderiales; family Gallionellaceae; genus Nitrotoga. The sequence continues at coordinate 1,722 of JAUSKS010000106.1, forward strand.
CGGCATACCGGGCAAATCCGCTTTGCGGTTGAGGCTGCGCTGGATTTTTCTGCACTGCGCCGCAACCAGACGGCGAGGGAACGCGCCATAGAAGTGTTTTCGCAACTGCGCGTGTGGGACACCGAGCATAATAATGGAGTATTGATTTATTTGCTGCTGGCGGATCGGGATGTGGAAATTGTCGCGGATCGCGGTATCCATACCCGGCTTGGCCAGGCAGCCTGGGAAGCAATTTGTCAGGACATGGAAATAGCATTTTGTGCAGGACAATTTGAAACGGGTGTGATTGATGGTATTCACGCAGTAGGCCGACACTTGCAGCAGCATTTTCCACGCAAATCCATTACGCAGAACGAACTACCGAACCAGCCAGTTGTGCTGTAACCCTAAATATTATAAAGATGATGATCAAACAAAATGCAGCACCCCGCGTGGGTTTCGTTTCGCTCGGCTGTCCCAAGGCCACAGTTGATTCCGAGCATATTCTTACGCGCTTGCGCGCCGAAGGCTATGTTATTTCACCGAGCTATGCCGATTCAGATTTAGTGGTAGTGAATACCTGTGGCTTTATAGATAGCGCCGTGGCAGAGTCATTGGATGCGATTGGTGAAGCGCTGACCGAGAATGGCAAAGTTATTGTGACCGGCTGCCTGGGTGCCAAGGGCGATGTAGTGCGGCAAGCGCATCCCAAGGTGCTGGCGGTGACTGGCCCACATGCTACGGACGAAGTAATGGAAGCTGTCCATGCGCATCTGCCGCGGCTGCATGATCCTTACAGTGACCTGGTGCCGCCGCAAGGCATACGCCTCACGCCCCGGCACTACGCTTATGTAAAAATTTCCGAAGGCTGTAATCATCGCTGCACTTTTTGCATCATCCCCAGTATGCGCGGCGATCTGGTCAGTCGCCCGGTGGGCGATGTCATGCAAGAAGCGCAGAATCTGGTAAACGCAGGCGTTAAAGAACTACTGGTGATTTCACAAGACACCAGTGCCTATGGTGTAGACGTGAAATACCGCACGGGCTTCTGGGGCGGTAAGCCGCTCAAGACCCGCATGAATGAGCTGGTGCAGGCGATGGGCGAGTTAGGGGTATGGGTGCGTTTGCATTACGTCTATCCTTATCCGCATGTGGACGAAGTAATCCCGCTGATGGCAGAAGGAAAAATCTTGCCTTATCTCGACATTCCTTTTCAGCATGCCAATACGCGCATACTCAAGCTGATGAAACGTCCGGCCAGCAGCGAGAATGTATTGCAGCGCATTCAGCAGTGGCGCGGCATCTGCCCCGACATTACCTTGCGCAGCACTTTTATCGTGGGCTTTCCGGGAGAGACGGAAGAAGAGTTTGAAGAGTTGCTGGATTTTCTGGAAGTGGCGCAACTGGATAGAGTGGGCGCATTCATGTATTCCCCCGTGGAAGGGGCGGTAGCCAATGCGTTGCCGGATCATGTTCCGCTGGAGGTGCAGCAGGAACGCCTGGGACGCTTGATGCAATTGCAGGAAGAGATCAGTGCCGAGCGCCTGACTGCTAAAATTGGTAAAACCCTGCAAGTGCTGATAGACGAAGTAGATGAGGAAGGCGCGATTGGCCGCAGCTCAGCCGATGCGCCAGAAATAGACGGCCTGGTTTATATAGATAATGCCCAGTCGCTCAAGGTAGGTGAATTCGTAAATGTGCGCGTTACCAGTTCGGATGCGCATGATTTGTGGGCAGAGCCGATATAGGTAGCGATCTATACTGTAAGCTTGTTCAGGGTTTTGATTTGGTCACGTCAGGGATGTCTCCCCATACATTGGTTCCTTGGTCGTCGCGCGGTTTTTTCTTCTGTTTGTCATGCACCATGCTCAGGTTAAAAATTTCCATGGCCACATCTGGCGGAAAGCCCTGCCGTTTTCCGTCGCGGGTGTTCATCATCAGATCATCGAAATATTTGTCTATGGTTGGAAATATCCATAGTTCGACCAGTTTTTCCAGTACATGCGGAAATTTTTTTTCCAAAGCGTGGGGATATTTATCTTCAGCGCCACCCAATAACTTTAAAAGTTTCTCATTCATCCCGCCTCTCCCCTTGATAGATGGTGCATTTAAAGCTAATTGACACAAAAAAGCAATTGTTCAAGAGGCACTGTTTATTCAATAAGAGCAGGCTGGTGCTCAGTAAAAAATGCCAGCGCCTCGCTCAACTCGCGGGTGCGTTTGAAAGGTGGCAGACTTTGCCAGATACGCTTGCCATATGTTTTAGTAATCAAGCGCGGGTCGCATATCATTAACACCCCGCGATCTGTCTCATCACGTATCAAGCGTCCCGCTCCTTGTTTTAAATTGATGACCGTGCGTGGTAATTGATATTCCATGAAGGCATTGCGCCCCTGCTTGTTGATCTCGGCAATGCGCGCGGCCAGCACCGGATCATCGGGCGGCGCAAAAGGCAATTTATCGATCACCACCAAAGACAAAGCCTCGCCGCGCACATCCACGCCTTCCCAGAAAGATTGACTACCGAGCAGCACTGCATTGCCGTGGGTGCGGAAGCGGCTCAACAACTCATTGCGTGAACCTTCACCTTGTAGCAATAGCGGATAGCTGAGATGTTTGCGATCAAACTCGGCGGTTAAAATTTCGTGTGCGCGCTGCATGGCGCGCAAACTGGTAAACAGCAAAAATGCCCGGCCCTTGCTGGCCTCGATTAAAGGAAGCGCAGCTTGAACGATGGCCTCGGTATAGTCCGGGCTGTTGGGATCGGGGATATTTTGCGGCACATACAACAAGGCCTGTTGCGCATAGTTGAACGGGCTTTCCCAGCAAGCGGTAGACGCTTCCAGCAAGCCCATGGCAGACTGGTAATGTTCAAAATTCTGCTTTACGGCCAGCGTAGCAGAAGTAAAAATCCAGGCGCGTGGGTGACCGGATATTTGTTTGGAAAATATTTCCGCGATGGATAAAGGTGTAGTGTTGAGCTGCACCGAATGATGAAAAATTTCCAGCCAGCGCACGGCATTGCTTTCCTGTGCCGGAGGATCGTTCTGCCACAGGCTTATTTTTTGCGCCAGCACTTGCCCGCGCTGCCAACAATTCTCCAGCCCCTCGCTACGTTGCGCCTGTTTTTCCAGCATGCCATTGAGTTGGGCGAGCTGGTCATTCAAGGCTTTAATCGCATCGTGCCAGCCCGCTAATTCCTGTCCGGCTAGCGCAGTCATGCGTCCTTCGCTTTGCTTGAACAGCAGGCGTAAATCGCGCGCCGCTTTATCCAGCGCATCAGTGGCCGCAGGCAGTGCAGCAAAATCCTTGGCTGACGTTGCGGCTTCCAGTCGGGTATCACGCGCCAGCTCGATAATTTGCGAAGTCGAAATACTCTCTCCAAAAAACAGGCTGGCGGTTTCCGGCAATTGATGCGCCTCGTCAAAAATAACGGTGTTGCAAGCCGGTAACAGTTCCGCTACGCCTTCATCGCGCAGCATGACATCGGCAAAAAACAGATGATGGTTCACCACCACAATATCCGCTTCCATTGCTTCTTTGCGCGCTTTGAGCACAAAGCAATCTTTATGGTGCGGGCATTCCTGTCCCAGACAATTATCGCGAGTAGAGGTGACCTGCATCCACACGGGCGCGTTTTCCGGCACATCGGCCAAGCCACTTTTATCGCCAGATTGGGTAGTCTTTGCGTACTGGCTGATTTTGGCTAAATGGCGCACATCTTCGCGCGTGGCAAAGCGCCCATCTGTCTGGGTACGTTCCAGATGATAGTGGCACAGATAATTGGCGCGACCCTTGAGCAAGGCTACCGATACTGGGGCCTTGAGCGCATCGCGTACAGTGGGTAAGTCGCGCTGGAATAATTGATCCTGCAAATTTTTAGTGCCGGTTGAAATGATAACCTTGCCGCCTGCCAGCAAGGCTGGCACAAGATAGGCAAAAGTTTTGCCAGTACCGGTACCTGCTTCGGCTATCAGTAATTTATTGCCTGCTATGGCATCGGCAATGGCCTGTGCCATTTCCATTTGCTGGGGACGCGCGCGAAAATTTTCTATATGCGCGGCTAATGCGCCAGTAGGGGAAAACAGCGCAGCAAGTTGTTCTGAGGTCATGCAGGGCAGGGATTAAAATGTAAAGGCTGATTTTACGCGACAGCCGGGCATAAGGGATAAGGGAATTTTTTAATGGGTGGTTTGCCATAGCGAAGTGCGGTATGCTTAACTCATAAACTTTTAGCAACGGAGGAACACATGATACGGCCAGTGTTTTATATAGTGGGTTTTTTATCACTGATAGCCACCCTTATTACAGGGTGCGCAACGACAACCGAGCTTAAAGCAGTCTGGAAGGATCCTGCTTATGCAAGCCATCCCAACAAGATTATGGTCATCGCGGTGAGCAAAAATATAGTACGTAGACGGATTTTTGAGGACGAATTTGTAAAACAGATCAAGGCTGCCGGTTCAGATGCGGTTGCCAGCTATACAGTGCTGCCCGATGCCAAACAGGATGATCAGGCGCTGATTGCCGAAGTAATGAAAAAGCAAGGTGCAGATACAGTATTGATTACCCGCTTGGTCAGCAAAAAAACAGTGCAGGTTTATGTGCCGGGTACCGTTTATTATCCGCCCCCTTATTACGGCACCTGGCGCGATTATTATGGCTATGGCTATCACGCCATTTATACACCGGGCTATATGGCCGAGGATGAATATGCGCTTATGGAAAGCAATCTCTATGATGCTGCCAATGACAAATTGGTTTGGGCAAGCTCCTCGCAAACCGAAATGCGTGGCTCGGATGAGAGCGTGATCAAATCTTATATAGGCGTGATTGTAAAAACCATGGCTACCCAGAATTTGCTGGGTAAGTAATTCCATGAGCAAGCCCCTGTTGATAATCGGCAACAAAAATTATTCATCCTGGTCTTTGCGCGCATGGTTGATGCTGAAATATGCTGGAGTCGATTTCGATGAGGTGCGCATTCCCTTATTCGTCGAAGGATATAAGCAAAAATTGCTGACGTATTCTCCTGCAGGCAAGGTGCCTGCTTATCGCGATGGCGAGGTGTTGGTATGGGACACCTTGGCCATAGGCGAATATTTATATGAAGCGCATCCCGTATTATGGCCCGCAGACAAAACTGCCCGGGCGCATGCCCGTTCCATTAGCGCTGAAATGCATTCCGGCTTCACCGCGTTGCGCAAAAGTATGCCGATGAATATCCGGGGGCGCGACCGCCAGGTAGAAACTTCCCCAGCACTGGAAGCGGATATTGCCCGCATCAAATCCATCTGGCGCGAATTGCGCAAGCAATATGCGCATGCTGGCCCGTGGCTATTCGGCAAACGCAGCATGACCGATTGCATGTTTGCCCCAGTGGCCTTTCGCTTTCAGACCTATGGCGTAACTGAGGCTGGGCCGGTGGCTGAGTATGTGCATACCGTCACGCATGATCCCTTGGTGCAGCCGTGGATACAAGCTGGTGAATCAGAACAGGAAGCCGTTACTGCCAATGAGGTAGGCAAATAATGAACTGGATGCGAAAACACTCAAGGCAATAGAATTGATACATGCGCAATATCCCAACCCTGCGCCATAAATGGAGATGTAATGAGTAAGTGGGTGGCAGGAAAAATCGTTGAAAAAAAACAGTGGACTGACAAGTTATATTCATTGCGTATAGAAGCTGATATTGAGCCATTCGAGGCTGGACAGTTCGGCAAGCTCGCTCTGGAAATAGATGGCGAAATGGTGGCTCGGCCTTATTCTTACGTCAATGCGCCACACGAACGGCCATTGGATTTTTATTTTATCACCGTGGAAGACGGCCCCTTCACCCAGCGTTTAAACAAACTGGAACGGGGCGACCAAATATTTCTGACACCGCATGGTGCAGGTTTTTTGGTGTTGTCGGAATTACCTTCGGCGCAGAATCTATGGCTGCTATGTACCGGCACCGCGCTGGGGCCCTTTCTTTCCATCATGAAAACAGCAGAACCGTGGCGGCGTTTCACCAATGTAATATTCGTGCATGCGGTGCGGTATAAACATGAGCTGACTTATCAGGATACGATAGCCCGCATCCGCGAGCTGCATCCCCAGCAGTTTCATTACATCCCCTTTGTCAGCCGGGAAGAAACCGATTTTGCCATGCCGGGGCGGGTGATGGACGCCATCGCTGATGGTCGGCTGGAAAAACGTGCCGGGCTTGCGCTTACCACTGAGACTTCACAGGTGATGATTTGTGGCAACCCGGACATGGTGCGCGATACGATAGCGGCCTTGAGCGCGCGCGGCATGAAAAAAAACCGGCGGCGGGAGCCAGGGCATATCACCATTGAAAACTACTGGTAATGGGTGATCGCGCGATTGATTTCTTGCGTGAGGGACGAATGGGGTTCACCTCAGATATTTGATGGTAGATTTTTGATGAGACAGTTCGACGCGTTGCTTTTCCGCCTTACGCGGACTATGATAATTATATGAACTGACAGGAGTGCAGCATGGGATACGCAGAACTGCTTAAAACCGTACTATCCTTGCCCAAGGAAAAACAGTCCGAAGTATTTGACTTCGTCACATTTCTCGCGGGGCGTTGCGGCGTGGCAACAGACTCCGCCCATGACGAATGGACCGAGGCAGAATTTGCGGAATTTTCCATGCGGCAGGCCGTGCGCGGCATGGAAAACGACCCCGTCCGCTACACGTTGAACGACCTGAAAGAACACTGGCAATGAAACGGGGCGGTCAGATCGTGCTGGCCACCTTTCCCTACACCGACCTTTCGGACACAAGGCTGCGCCCCGTACTTATGTTGCGGCAAGCATCCACCAATTTCGATGACTGGCTGGTCTGCATGGTCTCATCACAAATCCAACAAGCAGAAGAAGGGCTTGATGAAATCATCACGCCCGCCGATGCCGACTTCTCTGGCAGCGGCCTGAAAGCCCCCAGCATCCTCCGCTTGTCGCGCCTGACTGTCCTCGACGGCAAGCTGCTTGTCGGTAGCATCGGCACGATCAGCGACGAACGCCTCATGCGCATACGGCAACGGCTGGCAAAGTGGATCAACGAAGCACCCGGATAGTTGGATTTGCATAAGCGGGAATGTGGAAATGGTGGTTGCCTTACTCCTGTGCGCTTTTATCTTGTGTCACCGCTCGCAAGATCTGACCCCATTGCCGACCTACGGAAAGATGGATTAATCGTGCGCATGGCGCACGCTACGCTTGGCCTTGTATTCCACGGTGGGGGCTTCATAGCTCCAACTCAGGGGCGGGAAGATCGCAAGATCGTGAAGTACGTCGTTTAGATGAAGGGGTAATTCCAATCAGTAGTGTCCGGTTAAAAGTCGAACAAATTTAGTTGGTTAGTAGAATCAGTCTGCTCTGGGAATTGCCCACTGCCTGCGAAGGCTTGAGATAGCTGGGTTTTCTCAAAAACAGACACCGATAAAATCTGTAGCAAAGT
>JAUSKS010000107.1 GCA_030646595.1 Gallionellaceae bacterium
TGTTCGCCGCGCTCTCCTTCCTCGGTTTCCTTCTGGTTTGTTTTATGCGGTGCGGGGCGATCTCGTGCATGTTCTGGCTGTGTTACATGATGCTCGCAATCCGAGTCGTTGGCCAAAAAACCGCTAACCTTGCGTTCGAGAGGGACGGCGCAAAAGCGCGCCGCCCCTCAACTTCACGTTGGACACCTCGTCCATAAGGTGACAATAGGCACACATCAAGATAAACTAGCAGCATGAAACCATTTCGCTGGAACCACGATAAAAACGAGGCGCTGAAAATTGAACGTGATATTTCGTTCGAGGTAATAGTACTTGCTGTTGAGGCGGATGGCTTACTGGATGAATTGCGCCACCCGAACACGGAGAAATATCCAAACCAATCTGTTCTTGTCGTGGCATTTGATGGTTATGTTTACCTGGTACCTTATGTTGAAGAGCCGGATCACTATTTTTTGAAGACAGTGATTCCTAGCAGAAAGGCTACCAGAGACTATTTGCTGAGGAGCAACCCTGATGAAAAAACTTGATGCATTTGAGAAAGATATTTTGGATGCCTATGAAAAGGGTGAACTCAAGTCCACCTCTCCTTCAAAGGCAAAGTTGGCAAAATTCAAAGCCGCTGCCACAGCTACTTTTCTCAAGGAAAAGCGAGTCAATATTCGCCTGTCTACGCCAGACTTGATGGATATTCAAGCACGAGCACTTGAAGAAGGTATGCCATATCAGACGTTAATCGCCAGCGTGCTTCACAAGTTTGTTTCGGGGCGGCTTGTAGAGTCAACGTCCAGTCTAACCCGACATTCAACCCGGACTCCGCAAAAGCGCGGAGCCGGTTAATTCCACGTTAGGCACTACCATCAACCAATGCGTTGCGCCATGTCAAAGATACTTTCATTGCATATGCATGGGGTGTCGCATGGTATCGACAATGCGCGCGCAAAGAAAAGGGGAGATCAGAGTATCACCCGCCAACCCATCAGCACAACGCTCCAGCACGAACAGCAAGGCCAGCACCAGTAGCAGGAACACACTGAAGCGTGCCGTCTGCCATGCAAACCTGAGATAACGACGGTCGCGTGTGAAGATATACATGCCGCCGCTTAAAACCAGCAGCAGCGTAACCAGCACCAGGAATAAACGCAGGATTATCATTTACCCGCCGTTTTTATATGGTGATCAAGCTGCCTGCAATTGCAGGCGCAGGAACGCCGGAGCATCTTCCACGCTGTCAAAGGTGACGAACTCCCATGCCTGCTCATCGGCAAGCAAAGCGCGCAGCAGGGCGTTGTTCAGCGCATGGCCGGACTTGTAGCCGGAAAACGCGCCGATCAGCGGGTGCCCGAGCAGATAGAGGTCGCCGATTGCATCGAGCACCTTGTGCTTGACGAACTCGTCTTCGAAACGCAAGCCGTCGGCGTTCAGCACGCGGTACTCGTCCATCACGATGGCATTGTCCAGGCTGCCGCCCAGCGCGAGGCCTTGCGCACGCATGTTTTCGACATCCTGCATGAAGCCGAAAGTTCGTGCGCGGCTGATGTCGCGCACGTAGGATTCCTCACCCAGATCGACCACCACATGCTGCCCGGCGTCGGCAAACACCGGGTGGGCGAAGTTGATGGTAAAAGTCAATTTGTAGCCGTTATAGGGATCGAAACGCACCCACTTGTCACCTTGCTTGATCTCCACTGGCTTTTGGATGCGGATAAATTTCTTGGCGGCGGATTGCTCGACAATGCCCGCCGATTGCAACAGGAAGATGAAAGTGCCGGCGCTGCCATCCATGATTGGGACTTCTGCACTGTCCAGGTCAACATAGGCATTGTCGATGCCCAGTCCGGCGAAAGCCGACATCAGGTGTTCGATGGTAGCGACACGCACGCCATTCTGTTCCATGCAGGTGGACAAACGTGTGTCATGCACCAGTTCGGCACGCGCGCGAATCTCCTCGACCGGCTTGACATCCGTACGGCGAAACACGATACCGGTGTTGGCCGGGGCAGGGCGCAGGCCAAGCGTGACCCTCTCGCCACTGTGCAAGCCAACTCCCGTCACGCTGACAGAATTTTTTAAGGTGCGTTGCTTAACCATCGGTGTCTTGAGCGCAAGAATCATGCAGCAATTTTATCACAGCCGGATTTCTCCCGGTGTTACAGCCACGCACTTGGCGATTTAAAATCATGGCACTCAATACTGCAGCGCGCCTTTGTCATCTGTTGATTATTGATTCAACTCAGATTGAACTTCGAATGTGAATTTCAATAACGGCTGCATAGCTCACCTGGTGAGCTACATGGGTACTATACTGCCCCTTCTTGGTTGATCCCGTCCGGTATGTTGATGAGTAACACCTCCATTTTTCAAAGCAAAGATTATTCCAGTGCCGCGAACAGCCTTACGGTTCGGAGTAGCGCTTTGCCGCCCGCGATTATCAGATACCGGTACATTGTGCAGGGCGAAATGACTCGCCAATTCCTGATTTTTGAAAGTGCCCCGTCATTTTTAAGCGCATCAAAGGGCAAGGGAACTGCTCTGGTGGAGCTGCTGGATGGGCGCCTGTTCTTCTTTCGCACCAGTCTGGCCGTGTTGCAGGATGACCCGGAGTTAATCGCCCTTATCGATGAGCTACGCAGGCTCCCGCTATGGATCACAGACTGGAATGGTACCGCTGATTTTGTTGGCTACATGATCGGCGCTTCCCTGGAATTCATCGACAAGGATCCATCAAAGATCGAAAGCTGGAATATCCCCGAGTGGAAGCAACAGGCTGTATCGTGGCTGGCCATCAATCAGCCCATGGTGACCACTCGACAAATAAACGCAGCCATCTCGGAGGCAACGGCCGAACTGACCAGTGAACTTTCAAACAAGCTCGCGGAGTTCATCGGTGCATTGGACCAATACACATACTCCTTGCAAGGGAAACATCATTGCTCATGGCAATCCAGCCACAACTACTTTACCCCAAGCAATGAGCAGCTACGGCGCTATCGCAGGCAAGCCGATACGACATTTCCGTTGGTTATCCAACAGATGATTGCCCGCCCAAAAGATGAAAGCACTGCTTCAATCATTCAGGCAATTGACCAGGGCGTGCCGCTGGTCGAGTACCTGGCAAAACTGTACAAATGCCCAAAGAAATGTGTTCGTCATCTGAGGGGGCTCCGATTTGAAGATATCGGGACTCAATGGACTGGGCGTTTCAAGGAATTACTGATGCTGCTTGGCAGTCTGGACGCAAACCGGCTACCGAAAGGTGAGCAGGAGTGGAAGGTATTCGGCGAAACGATCGGGCTTTTGTCGGGACTGACAAAAATGCCGTCCACATCCTTATCCGGCCGCATGTTGCTGGGCGAACTCTCCAAACTGAATTGGCGCCGCAAAATCGATTCGAATGCCAGTCTCAAGGAGCGTGCATTGGCCATTGAGCGATTGTCTGAAAACTTCAGGCAGGCCATTGTCGCCACGGCCTGGGTCGATGAAAAGAACTGCATTACCGGCGCCGCCCTGCAACGTTTGGTGATCGAAGCTGCTTGCTCGTTGGGCTTGGCGCGCCTGGAAAAACTGGCACGCAAGTGGATGGCTGAGGAGAGGCGGCTTGATTCGGAAAATATCATCCAGCAACCCA
>JAUSKS010000022.1 GCA_030646595.1 Gallionellaceae bacterium
TTTGCCGATGCCGAAAGTAGTCAGTTGTTGATGACGAAACTGTTCTACTTTATCAGTGGCGTTGCCCAGCAGCACATCAATCAAATGGCCAACACCAAAACGCTGCCCGGTGCGGTATACACACGATAAGGCCATCTGCGCTGCCTGCGTGGCATCCCAGGTATCCACGGGTTCCAGACAATTGTCGCATTGCGCGCAATGGCCTGGATGTTGTTCGCCGAAGTAGCGCAGCAAGGTCTGGTGGCGGCAGGTGGTGGATTCACAAAACCCCAGCAACGCATCCAGTTTTTGTAGTTCCACGCGCTTGCGTTCTTCGGACGCATCGCCCGACATCAGCATCTGGCGCATGGACACCACATCGCCCAGGCCGTAAGTCATCCACGCATTGGCGGGCAAACCATCGCGGCCCGCGCGGCCTGTTTCCTGATAATAGCCTTCCATGCTCTTGGGCAAATCCAGATGCGCGACGAAACGTACATTGGGCTTGTCTATGCCCATGCCAAAAGCAATCGTGGCCACCATAATCACCCCCTCTTCGCGCAGGAATCTGGCCTGGTTTTTGTTGCGTGTGGCGGCGTCCAGACCAGCATGGTAAGGCAAGGCATCCCAGCCCTGCTCCTTCAACCAGGCGGCGGTTTCTTCCACTTTTTTACGCGACAAACAATAGACGATGCCCGCATCATGCGCATGTTCGGCTTGCAAAAAAGCCTGCAACTGCTGGCGCGCATTGGCTTTGTGCGTGACGCGGTAGCGTATGTTTGGCCGATCAAAACTGGATACGAACTGGCGCGCATTGTGCAAGGACAGCCGCTCCACAATCTCGGCGCGCGTGGGCGCATCGGCAGTAGCAGTGAGCGCAATGCGCGGAATACCGGGGAAGCGTTGGTGCAATACGGTCAGCTCGCGATATTCAGGCCGGAAATCGTGCCCCCATTGCGATACACAATGCGCTTCGTCTATGGCAAACAAGGCCACTTGCACCTGCTCCAGCATGGACAAAAATCCCGGCATCAGCAAACGCTCCGGTGCCACATATAAAAGATCCAGATCAGCGCGCAGCAAACGCGCCGACACTGCTCGTGCGGCATTGATATCCAGACTGGAATTCAGAAAAGCAGCACGCACCCCGAGTTGATTGAGTGCGTCCACCTGATTTTGCATTAAGGCAATCAAGGGTGAAATAACAATGGCCACCCCCTCCCTCAGCAATGCCGGAAGCTGGTAGCATAGCGACTTGCCGCCGCCGGTAGGCATCAGCACCAAAGCATCGCCTCCGGCAATTACATGCTCGACGATAGCACCTTGCTCACCGCGAAAAGTGCTGTAGCCGAAAACCTCGTGCAGAATTTTTTGTGCGGCAAGCAGGGACATATTTATTAACAGAGCTCATTATGGAGTGCGCAGACATGTCTGCGCTTTGAAAGCGGCGACACGTCGCCGCACTCCATAGCAATCGGAACAAAAAAAGTGACTCAAGGCAATAAAAAAATCATCACCACCCTGCGCAACATCTTACCTGCTGCTGCCGTATTAAGCGAGACCGAGGATTTACGTCCCTATGAATGTGACGGGCTATCGGCTTACCGGGCCTTGCCGCTGGCGATTTGCCTGCCACAAACCGCGGAACAGGTGCGCCAGGTATTACAAGCATGTCATCAAGCCCAGGTACCAGTGGTGGCGCGCGGTGCAGGCACAGGTCTGTCGGGCGGCGCGCTGCCGTTGACGAATGGCGTAGTACTGAGCCTGGCCAAATTCATGCGCATCCTGGAAATTGATCCGCTCAACCGCACTGCGCGAGTGCAACCGGGCGTACGCAATCTGGCCATCTCGCAAGCGGCTGCGCCTTACGGTTTGTATTACGCGCCCGACCCTTCGTCGCAAATTGCCTGCACCATAGGCGGCAATGTGGCAGAAAATTCGGGTGGTGTGCATTGCTTGAAGTATGGCCTGACCGTACACAATGTGTTGGGCTTGAAAATATTAACCATCGAAGGTGAATTGCTGGAAATTGGCGGCAGCGCACTGGATTCGCCCGGCTATGACCTGCTCGCGCTGATGCACGGTTCAGAAGGTTTGCTCGGCGTGATCGTGGAAGTGACGGTTAAATTATTACCCAAACCGGAACGTGCGCAAGTCGTGCTGGCAGCCTTTGATGATGTGGTTAAAGCGGGTGAGGCGGTGGGTAAAATTATTGGCGCGGGTATTATCCCTGCCGGGCTGGAGATGATGGATAACCTGGCTATCCGCGCCGCGGAAGATTTTATTCATGCTGGCTATCCGGTGGATGCCGCCGCCATTTTGCTGTGCGAGCTGGATGGTGCCAACGAAGAAGTATCGGAGCAGATTTTACGAGTGCGCGAGTTATTGCAGCAATCCGGTGCCAGCGAAGTGCGCACCGCGCGCGATGAGCATGAGCGCCTTAAATTCTGGGCCGGGCGCAAAGCGGCCTTCCCCGCCGTGGGACGCATTTCACCTGACTACTATTGTATGGATGGCACCATTCCGCGCAAGCGTTTGCCGCAAGTGCTGGCGCGCATCAGTGCGCTGTCTGCGGAATATGGTTTGCCGGTGGCGAATGTGTTTCACGCTGGCGATGGCAATTTGCATCCGCTGATTTTGTACGATGCCAACAAGCCAGGTGAGTTGGAACGCACTGAAGCCTTCGGCGGAAAAATTCTGGAGTTGTGCATCGCCGTGGGCGGCACGATTACTGGCGAACATGGCGTAGGTATCGAAAAAATCGGTCAGATGTGTAGTCAATTCGCTGCCCCCGAACTGACGCAGTTCCACGCCATCAAGCATGCCTTCGATGCGCATGGTTTGCTCAACCCCGGCAAGGCTGTGCCGACCTTGCAGCGCTGTGCTGAGCTGGGTGCCATGCATGTGCATGGTGGGAAATTACCTTTCCCGGAACTGGAGCGGTTTTGATGAAGGATACCGACATCAGCGCCGCACTGCAGGCAACCGTGCAGGAAAATATCGCGCGGCGCATTCCCCTGAAAATCGTGGGCGGCAACAGCAAAGCTTTTTATGGCCGCAGCACACACGGCGAGCATTTATCCGTGGCGAATCACTGCGGTGTAATAAATTACGAGCCTACCGAATTATGTATTACTGCGCGCGCCGGTACACCTCTGGCTGACATCGAAGCGCTGCTGACCCAACAAGGTCAATCACTGCCCTTCGAGCCGCCCCATTTTTCATCTGACTTCACCCCATCTGGCACTACATTAGGCGGCGCTATCGCCAGCGGCTTGTCCGGTCCGCGCCGTCCGTATGCAGGCAGCGCGCGCGATTTTGTGCTGGGGGTGAAAATATTAAACGGCAAGGGCGAAATACTGAGCTTCGGTGGGCAGGTCATAAAAAATGTCGCGGGCTTTGATGTCTCGCGCTTGATGACGGGCAGCATGGGTACGCTGGGGGTATTGCTGGAAATTTCGCTCAAGGTTTTGCCGCAGCCTGAGCAGGAACAAACCTGGCTATTGGAATGTGATGTCCGCACCGCCATCCACAATATGAATACCTGGGCGGGACAGGCGCTGCCGCTTTCCGGCGCAGTATTCGATGGCCAGCATTTATATATCCGCCTCTCAGGCAGCGCAGCCGCCTTGCGCGTGGCGCATGAAAAACTGGGTGGCGAATTATTTGGCGCGGGAGCAATATTCTGGGAAAGCGTACGCAACCACAGTGCTGCTTTTTTTCAAAGTAATGCTCCTTTGTGGCGCTTGTCGGTACCCGCCGCTTGCGCTCCGCTTGATTTGGCTGGAGCGTGTTTTATAGATTGGGGTGGTGCGCAACGCTGGCTCAAGACCGATGTCGCCGCTGAATTAGTGCGCGACCGTGTTGCTCAAGCAGGGGGTCACGCCACCTTGTTTCGTGGTGGTGATCACCACGCCGACATTTTTCATCCCTTGAGCGCGCCGATAGCGGCTTTGCACCGACGACTTAAAAATGAATTTGACCCGCACGGAATTTTTAACCCGGGGCGGATGTATCAGGATTATTAATCAATTTAAGCCACAGAGATCACAGAGGACA
>JAUSKS010000023.1 GCA_030646595.1 Gallionellaceae bacterium
CCTGCACAACATCATCAAATTCAATGCCTGGAGCGACACTTCGTACACGCCATGTCCTAATCTGTTTACCTGGATCAATACCATTGCGGCAAGTCCCCGGGTAAATCTGTCCTTCAATTCCCTGCCCTTCAATTCCATGGAGCGCGGAATCTGCTATTTCTTTACGACTACAGGCGCAAGGATAAGCCATGCCACTACGTTGCAATATGTGCAACGCCTCCTCATACGCTGCCGTGCGCTGGCTTTGGTACAGTATCGGCTCATCACTATGCAAGCCGAATTTTTCCAACGTGCGTAATATATCCTCTGCAGTGCCGGGTACGGTGCGCACGGTATCAACATCTTCCATGCGCACCAACCAACGACCGTGATGATGTTTAGCATCCAGATAGCTTGCAACCGCGCTCACCAGAGAACCAAAATGCAAGGGGCCCGTAGGAGAAGGAGCGAAGCGCCCACGGTAATTAGTAATAATAGGAATAAGAATGGCGACTTTAGTTACCACAAAGCAGTGCAGATGGGAGTCTCGTCCTCTCCCTCAGGCAGTGACTTCCTCTTCCGCAAAGTCCAGCTTCACTTTACCTTCTACAACGTCCACCGTCACCCGCCCGCCATTGGCCAGCTTGCCAAACAGCAGTTCGTCTGCCAGTGCGCTACGAATAGTATCCTGAATCAACCGTGCCATAGGACGCGCGCCCATGAGTGGATCAAAACCGGTTTGGGCGAGATGGTCCTTAAGCGCATCGGTAAAGACAATTTCAACCTTTTTCTCATGCAATTGTTCTTCCAACTGCATCAGGAATTTATCCACCACACGCAAGATAACTTCCTTATCCAAAGCTGCAAAGGAAATGATGGCATCGAGACGATTACGGAATTCCGGTGTAAACATACGTTTGATATCAGCCATTTCATCGCCCGTAGCAGCGCTCTTGGTAAAGCCAATTTGTACTTTACTCAGCGTTTCTGCCCCCGCATTAGTAGTCATAATGATAACCACATTACGGAAATCTGCCTTGCGTCCATTGTTGTCAGTCAGCGTCCCGTGATCCATCACTTGCAACAGAATGTTGAAAATATCCGGGTGTGCTTTTTCAATTTCATCCAGCAGCAACACACAATGTGGCTGCTTGCTGATTGCTTCGGTCAACAGGCCACCCTGGTCAAAACCAACATAACCAGGAGGCGCGCCTATCAGGCGTGATACAGCATGACGTTCCATATATTCGGACATGTCAAAACGATGTAACGGCATACCCATCGCATAAGCAAGCTGACGAGCCACCTCGGTTTTACCTACTCCAGTAGGGCCGGAAAACAGGAAACTGCCTATGGGTTTTTGTGGATTGCCTAAGCCACTGCGCGACATCTTGATGGCGCGCGCCAACATATCAATCGCGGCATTCTGTCCAAATACCACAGCCTTGAGGTCGCGATCCAGCGTCTTCAACGTGTTACGGTCATCTGAAGAAACAGTACGTGGCGGAATACGCGCAATTTTGGCAATGATTTCTTCTATTTCATGCTTGCCCACCAGTTTTTTCTGCTTGGATTTAGGCAGAATACGCTGCGCCGCCCCCGCCTCATCTATTACATCAATTGCTTTGTCTGGCAAGTGCCTGTCATTGATAAACCGGGCAGACAGCTCGGCCGCGCTGCTTAATGCGGCAGCACTGTATTTAATGCCATGATGCGTTTCAAAGCGCGGTTTTAACCCTTTCAATATTTCGATGGTTTGTTCTACCGTCGGCTCTGATACATCCACCTTCTGGAAGCGGCGTGACAGCGCATGATCCTTTTCAAAAACACCGCGATACTCCTGGTAGGTGGTGGCACCTATACATTTCAACTGCCCACTGGATAAAGCGGGCTTCAATAGATTAGAGGCGTCCATCGTGCCCCCTGAAGCTGCTCCCGCGCCTATCAAGGTATGAATTTCATCAATAAATAAAATAGCGTTAGGTGCTTCGGCCAGTTCTTTAAGCACCGCCTTCAAACGTTGCTCAAAATCTCCACGGTATTTGGTGCCCGCCAACAGGGTGCCCATGTCCAGCGCATAAATCTGTGCATTCTTTAGAATTTCTGGCACCTCACCTTGCGTAATCAAGCGCGCCAAACCTTCGGCAATAGCTGTTTTACCTACCCCTGCTTCTCCTACCAGCAACGGATTATTTTTACGGCGGCGGCACAAGGTTTGAATAACACGTTCTAATTCAATTTCCCGCCCAATGAGCGGATCAATCTTGCCTGCCAGTGCATGGGCATTCAGATCAAGCGCATAGTCATGCAGCGCTCCTTTTTGGCTCTGTTCTTGCTCACCATCAGCATCTATCTGGGGTTTTTGTATGCTGGCTTGAACATTCTTGTTAATGCCATGGGCAATATAATTCACCACATCCAGCCGGGTGATGCCACGCTGATTAAGGAAAAATACCGCGTGTGAATCCTTTTCGCTGAACAGAGCAACCAGAATATTGGCTCCAGTCACCTCTTTTCTGTTGGTAGATTGCACATGCAGAATGGCGCGTTGAATAACGCGCTGAAAGCCGACTGTAGGTTGGGTATCTACCTCACCGCTACCTGGCACAGTAGGCGCATGCGTATTGATAAAATCTGCCAGCACCGCACGCAACTCTTCAATATCGGCACCGCAGGCACGTAGCACGTGGGCCGCAGACGGGTTATCCAGCATCGCCAGTAGCAAATGTTCAACAGTAATGAACTCATGCCGTTTTTGACGCGCTTCTACAAAAGCCAGGTGCAGGCTAACTTCAAGTTCTTGCGCGATCATGATTATGTTACCTCCAATTCACATCGTAACGGATGGCCATGCTGCTTGGCAAATGTTGATACCTGTACTACTTTCGTTTCGGCTATATCCTGCGGATAAACACCGCATATTGCGGAACCCTCCTGATGTACTTTGAGCATTACTTGAGTGGCACGTTCACGGTTCATTGAAAAAAAAGTTTGCAGAACCTCAATAACAAACTCCATTGTGGTGTAATCGTCATTCAGCAATACCACCTTATATAGCTTGGGAGGCTTGGTTTTACTGCGCTCCAGCTCGAGCAGGGAAGAGCTTTCCTGTTTGGTTTTCATTGCGCACTGTCCATGTTGGCGTCAGGTTAGATTGTATAGTTGGTGATTGCCAGTAATTTTTCAAGACCTCCCCAAAAAAGAAAACACATAAGTACTTGACGAGACCGGGGAAATAGGAGTAAAACGCATCTGGGTGTTTGAATCAAGTTACCTGCAGTACTGGTTTTGCCATGTGCGGTCTTGGAATTCAAACAGTTTAACGGGAATCCACCCGGGTTTTTAGGTAAGGGAAGTAACATGGCAAACGGTACAGTGAAATGGTTCAATGATGCAAAAGGTTTTGGTTTTATTACTCCGGACGATGGCAGCGAAGATTTATTCGCGCATTTTTCCGCAATTAACATGAGTGGCTTCAAATCGCTCAAAGAAGGTCAGAAGGTCACCTTTGACATCGTTCAAGGCCCCAAAGGCAAACAAGCTTCCAACATACAAGCTCCTTAATCAGGCTAAACCCCTGCTGAAGTCAGCTTAACAAGGACGTCTCGAATATTCGAGACGTTTTTTTATGGCCCAACTGCCCAACTAAAGGGTGCCTCTAAAATAGCATTCTCCAGTTTATGGACAACATCTGGTTGGTATAGCCTGATTTAGTATCCACGCCATAACGTGTCACTATTTCTGTGCCATTTGCCTTCTCCACCTCATAACTCACGCCAGCGCGTACAACCACAGGAGAGGGCTTGATCCCATTGGTCACAAAGGTAGAACCGCCAAAGCTGCTAAAGCTGGAAGTAATTGCAGCCTGCTTGGCTTGCGTGTCATACCCTACATTTAGATTGCCCACCAGTCTCGACTCATCGCTTAGTTTGTATGCCATCTTGCTCCCTGTGGAAAGCACCAAAGCATTTTGGCTTTGGCTATTACCACAAGATTCAGGGAGGAGGCACCCGTTTCAGCATAACCATTCACTTTGATATGCGCATATTCCACCCCCACCATCGGGGTAAGGGTAATTTTGCCATTCATCTGATAACGACGTTCCAGCTCAGTACTCATCAAAGTATGAGTGCTGTTGTAATTGCTGCTAGCGACATAACCATACACAGCCCGTCGGCTGACGCTACGATTAGAGCCAATGACAAATTGCAGGTGCAAGGTGGTAAGCTCATCCAGATAGTCAGCCGCATAAAGATCAATTTGGCGAGTTCTGATGCCAATATTTTGCAGGCCATTCGTACTACCCACTCTGCTGGTTGAATACGATACGGCTGCGCCAACTTTCCACTGCTCAGAGATTTTATTATCTTTGCCCAGCACCAAGCCGTAGCTATTTGCCGTATACCCGGATGCGCCATTACGATCATCTTGCTCGGCACGAGAACCGAACGGCTTGATCCAGCCACGACTATCGCTACGCACGGTATCGCCAGAAGAAAGCCCAATAGTATCCTGCATCATTTCATGCACCACATGGGTCGGTCCATTGCGCACAATATCCACTGTGCTTTGCGCAGCGCCTCCTTGTAAAACCGGGGTAAATTGTTGTAGGGCTAGCCCCACTTCTGCTGCTGAGCTGAGACTGGTCAATTCATCCAATGCTGACGTCATCCCACCTCCTACAGGAGTACCGAAAAAAGTGCTATCTAGAATACTATCAAGTACTTTAGCCACACCAACAATACCCGCACCCGCATAAGGTGACGCAATCGCTGCATTGCTTAACGTGGTCATTCCAGTGCTTGTAGCCTGTAAATTTACGGAATTGCCAGCAACAACACCAGTAAACTGCCACTCAAGCCTGTTGTCGTGGATATTAAAAGTTGTGGCATTTAAAGTTGTGGCAGTTAATACGCCAGTCAGTATATCGCCCGATGCCAGCGAATTACCATTGCTTACATTCACATTAATTTTTGCACTTTCTGGAAGATTAGCAATGCCATTAATTGCCAATTGCCCATAGCTGGTCGTGTTAGACGCACCCAGTTTATATACACCCGTTGCAGCCTGCTGATAATTGCCGGTAACGGTCTGCGGGGTTTCGCTGATCACCAGCGTACCTGCATTATTCAGCGTTCCAGCCGTAATATTATGGGCTAGATTTAATGTTCCCCCATTGTTGATATTAAAAGTATCCACAGAAAAAGTGTTGGCTGTACTAAAACCCCCATTCACATTGACAATTGAGCCGCTAGTACCGGTCACCGCCCCAGTAATGCTACTGGAGGTACCGTCAAGATTCAAAATGCTGTTTTCCATGGTCACTGCCCCATCTAGAAGACCGCTATTATTGATGGTCATGGGTACGCTGGTGTTTGCCCCCACCATGTCTATAGCTACGCCTCCCGTACCACGTATGACGCCACCCAAATTATTAGTAATGCTGCTGACAACACTGCCGATATGAATAGCTATACCGACACCCCCAGAAATGGTGCCATTATTAGTAATGCCGCCCGATATATTACTGCTGCTCCAAACTTTAATGCCATCGCCATTTGTACCGGTAATCGTACCGTTGTTGGTTATGCTGCCGATAGTAGAATTTGATGAAAGATAAATTCCATTCTCCTGTCCGGAAATAATGCCGCCTGCGGTATTGGCAATGGCACCGGTAACAGCGCTGCCAGTCCCAATTCCAATTCCATTGTTTGCCATGCCAGTAAGTGTACCGTCATTATTGATGCTATCAACGGTAGCGCTTGATTGGAGAAATATGGCGCTCCTCCCGGAAATAACGCCACCTGTAGTATTGGCCGGGGGGGGGGGGGG
>JAUSKS010000024.1 GCA_030646595.1 Gallionellaceae bacterium
CCATGCAGGAATGCGGCGGTGAAGTCATCATTACCGCCGACCACGGCAACGCCGAGCAGATGATAGACCATACTACTCATCAGCCACATACCGCGCACACACTAAACCCCGTACCTTTCCTGTATATAGGCCGCAAAGCCAAAATAGCCGCCACGGGTGCGCTGCAGGATGTGGTGCCCACTTTATTGACCATGATGGGTCTGCCGCAACCGCCGGAAATGACGGGTTCGTCGCTAATCACTCTGCAGTGATCAGAGCTTGTCTTTCATTGTTGTTGTGCCTGGGCTTGCTGGTACACGGCAATGCATCTGCCTCGCAGCAGGAGAAGCTGGATCGGCTGCGCCAGCGCATTGCCGCACTGCAGCAGGACCTGGAAAAAACCAGCGAATCAAAATCGGAAGCAAGCGACGCCCTGCGTGTGTCGGAACGTGCCATCAGCAATAGCAACCGTACGCTGGCTGCATTGACGCAACAGCGACACGAAACCAACCGTACCCTGCGACAGCTACAGCAACAAACACAGAAACTCCAATCCGGCATGCGCAGCCAGCAAGTGTTGCTGGGGAAATTGCTGTATCAGCAATATCTGGGCGGGCAACAGGAATATTTCAAGCTGCTGCTCAATAATCAAACGCCCGATCAAGTTGCGCGCGAAATAAAATATTACGAATATATCGCGCGTAGCCGGGCCGCGTGGATTAATACTTTGCGTGGAAATCTTGCGCAGCTTGATGAAGTCGCCCTGCAAACCCGGCAAAGGGAAAAAGAAATCACCGACCTGCAAGCTCAGGAAAAAACCCAGCAGCAAGCGCTGGAAAAAGAAAAAGCAGCGCGCCAACAAGTGCTCAACCGCTACGCCCGGCAGCTCAAGCAGCAACGCCACGAAATCGGTCGCCTGCAACGCAACGAAAATCGTTTGTCACAATTACTCAGTAAACTTGCGGAAATATTGACGCAAGCTCAAGACAAGAGCCTATTCAACAATGAGCAATTGCCCGATAGCCGTTTTGATGGCAAGCCTTTTGATCAGCTCAAAGGCAAATTAATTTTGCCTGTCACGGGGACGGTAACCAACAAATTCGGCAGCACCCGCCCCGATAGCACCGTGCTATGGAAAGGCCTGTTGTTACGTACTGCCAGGGGCCAAGCCGTTAAAGCAGTCGCAGCCGGGCGGGTAATTTATGCCGATTGGTTACGCGGCTTTGGAAATTTATTGATTATTGATCATGGGCTGGGATATATGAGCTTGTATGGCAACAATGAAACCTTGTACAAGCAAGTGGGTGATGTATTGCGCGGGGGGGATACAGTAGCTGCAGTGGGGAACAGCGGCGGAAATGAAGATTCCGGTTTATACTTCGAACTACGCCATCAGGGAAATCCCCTGGATCCCATGAAATGGGTGGCCCGCTGAAGCGGCCCGGTGACTAATTTTTATAGAGGCTAAATTATGCGCAGTCGTATCGAAAAATTTGGATTGATTGGATTGGGCCTGATCGCAGGCGTCACCCTTAGCCTGCACTTTGCCGCTATCGCCGACAAGGACGCACCAGATCCTCTGCCCTTCGAAGATTTACGCGCCTTCTCTGAAGTATTTGGCCGCATCAAGAGCGATTATGTAGAGCCCGTCAGCGACAAAAAACTGATCACCGAGGCCATCAACGGCATGTTAAGCGGGCTGGACCCGCACTCTGCTTACCTGGATGCCGATGCGTTCAAGGAGCTGCAAGTCGGTACGCAAGGAGAATTCGGAGGCCTGGGCATAGAGGTGGGCATGG
Source organism: Gallionellaceae bacterium (assembly GCA_030646595.1). Classification (GTDB taxonomy): domain Bacteria; phylum Pseudomonadota; class Gammaproteobacteria; order Burkholderiales; family Gallionellaceae; genus Nitrotoga. The sequence goes on from JAUSKS010000024.1 coordinate 1,779, forward strand.
AAGATGGAGTGGTGAAAGTGATCTCCCCCATTGAAGACACCCCGGCTTATTATGCTGGCCTTAAGAGCGGTGACCTGATTATCAAACTGGACGATACCTTGGTAAAGGGCTTGTCCCTGAATGACGCGGTCAAGCATATGCGCGGCAAACCGGGCAGTAAAATCACCATGATTGTGCTACGCAAGGGCGAGCCCAAACCGCTGACTTTTACGCTGGAGCGAGCCGTCATTAAAGTTCAGAGCGTGAAGTCCAAATTGGTTGAACCGGGTTATATATTTGTCCGGGTTACGCAATTCCAGGAACGCACGGGCGAAAATCTGGCCTCTGCACTGGATACTTTATTCAAACAGAATAAAGAGCCCATTAAAGGTATTGTGCTGGATCTGCGTAATGATCCAGGTGGCTTGCTTAACAGCGCGGTGGCAGTATCCGCTGCGTTTTTACCCAAGGATGCACTGGTGGTTTATACCGAAGGACGTAACCGCGATGCCAAGATGCGTCTGACTGCTGCGCCGGAAAATTATGTACGGGGTCATGGTGATAAGGCCAGCGATTACATCAAGAATCTACCGGAAGCAATTAAAAGCGTGCCGCTGGTAGTGCTGGTAAATGGCGGCTCTGCTTCTGCCTCAGAAATTGTTGCGGGCGCATTGCAAGACCACAAACGGGCGGTCATTATGGGCACCCAGACTTTTGGTAAAGGCTCGGTACAAACCATATTGCCGCTGGGCAATAACACAGCCATCAAGCTCACTACTGCGCGTTATTACACACCGGGCGGACGTTCTATACAAGCTACAGGCATCGTGCCCGACATCGTGGTAGAAGACCCGGCCCTGCCCGCACAAGACAACGAATTTCATTTGCGTGAAGCTGATTTGGAGCGCCATCTGAGCAATGACCGTTTGCCTGAGAACAAGGGAGATAACAAAACCGAGTCTATCAAGGCCCCTGCCAAACCCAAGGAAAATAAAGATAAGGACAACAATACCAAGGCGGAAATAGTCGAGTTTGGCGCAAAAAATGATTATCAGCTAAACCAGGCATTGAACCTGCTCAAGGGTTTATACATACTGCATGGGCCAGCGAGTAAAGATGCGAAGGCAGCGGACCTAAAAAAATAAGGGCGCTGCCCAGGCTACATGAATCTAGAAAAACATTTGGCCACAGAGAACACAGAGCTCACAGAGAAAAGCCAATGAGTTGTCGGTAATGGTCACACACTCACCAGGTGAACATGAAAAATGTGCTGGAGCCGCTTCATCTCTGTGCCCTCTGTGTTCTCTGTGGCTTGAGCTGCGGTTTTTAGGATGAATGACCAACAATTATTGCGCTACAGCCGCCACATCTTGCTGCCGGAAATCGGCATTGAGGGGCAGCAGAAATTATTGCGTGCGCATGCGCTGATCATTGGTGCCGGAGGACTGGGCTGCCCCGCAGCCTTGTTCCTTGCTGCCAGCGGCGTAGGTACCTTAACGATATGCGATGGCGACACAGTAGACCTGACTAATCTGCAACGCCAGATCCTGCATCGTACCAGCAGCATTGGATTAAACAAGACAGCATCTGCGCGCGCTACGCTGGCTGAAATCAACCCCGACATCCATCTCATTCCCTTACCTGAACGCGCCGATCAAAACCGTTTATTGGAACTGGCTGCACAAGCTGATGTGGTGCTGGATTGCAGC
>JAUSKS010000035.1 GCA_030646595.1 Gallionellaceae bacterium
GCCACAGAGATCACAGAGGACACAGAGATGATGCAGGTTTCGTCTATTTTTCATATTTATCTGATGAGTGAGTTAGCCATTCACGGCAACCCATTGCTTTTCTCTGTGGACTCTGTGGCTAATAGTTTTTTCTAGGATAAAAGGAAGAGGGCGTGATTTCACAAGAAGTAATTGCCAAGGTACACGCCGAAGCGGCACGCACTAGCCAGCCCATGCTGGAAGTGCTTGCAGCCGCCGTGCCTGTGCCTCCGGCTGATTTTGTTGCGCAACTGGCTGCGGTCTTCCGTTACCCGGTGTTGACGCTGGCTGACATGCAGCAGATGCAGCCCGCGTTCAAAGCCATTTCCTATGCCGAAGCTGTGCGCCGCGAATGTATTGTTTTTCTGGGTGAACAAGACACACTGCTGGCGGTGATTGCGGATCCTTTTAATTCGGATTTGCTGGCGTGGATGGAAGATCATTTGCCGGGTCAGCTCGCCTGGCATCTGGCGCAGCGCGCCGACATCATCGCTTATCTGGCTGGCTTTGAAGAAACCTTGCGCGCCATGGACAGCATGCAGGGCGCAACGGAGGAGGGTGGTGTCCGCGGTAGCCATGCGGAAGAATTGTCATTGCAGGCAATCAGCGAAGACACCAGCCCGGTGGTCAAGCTGGTCAATTCTACTTTGTACGATGCGCTCAAAACCGGAGCCAGTGACATTCATCTGGAAAGCGGGCCGCACGGCCTCACCATCAAATACCGCATAGATGGCGTACTCTCCACCATCGCCAATGTGCAATCGGTCGAAACTGCCGAGCAAGTTATTTCACGCATCAAAATTCTGGCCGAGCTGGATATTGCCGAGCGGCGCACCCCGCAGGACGGGCGCTTCAAGGTCATCATGCAAGGACGCGAAGTGGATTTCCGGGTATCCATCATGCCCAGCATTTTTGGCGAAGACGCAGTGCTGCGCATACTGGACAAAAAATCCTTATCCGATGAATTACAAGGATTGCGACTGACCACCTTGGGCTACGAAGGTGAAGTGCTGATGCAACTGCGCCGCCTGGCGGCAGAACCCTATGGCATGCTGCTGGTAACTGGCCCTACCGGCAGCGGCAAGACCACCACCTTGTACGCAATGATTTCCGAAATCAACAAAGGCATCGAAAAAATTGTCACCATCGAAGACCCGGTCGAGTATCAATTGGCCGGTGTACTGCAAATTCCGGTGAATGAAAAAAAGGGGCTTACTTTTGCGCGCGGCTTACGCTCCATTCTGCGTCATGACCCGGACAAAATCATGGTGGGCGAAGTGCGCGATTCGGAAACTGCCGAGATCGCCGTGCAAGCCGCGCTCACTGGCCATCTGGTGTTTACCACGGTGCATGCCAATAATGTCTTCGACGTGATTGGGCGCTTCATTCATATGGGCGTAGACCCTTATAGCTTTGTATCAGCGGTGAACGCGGTGCTGGCGCAGCGGCTGGTGCGGCTCAATTGCGTCCATTGCAAAGAAGAAATGCAGCCGGATGCTGCCGAATTATTGGCATCAGGATTATCTGCAGCGGATGCAGGCGCATACAGTTTCATGCACGGACGTGGCTGCGGGATTTGTCGCGGCAGCGGTTACAAAGGACGCAAAGCCATCTCCGAATTGCTGCTGCTGAATGATGAAATTCGTGAACTGGTCATCGGGCGTGAACCGATACGCCGTTTGAAAGAAGCCGCGCAGCGCAGCGGTACCCGCTTCCTGCGCGAATCTGCGCTCGATCTGGTGAAGCGCGGCGAAACAACATTAGAGGAGATTAACCGTGTCACCTTTGTGGCGTGATCGTATTGGAGTAGAGCTTGCGCCGCACCGCATAGCGTGGGTGCGCTTGGCGCGTGGCTTGCAGCCGGGCGTGGTGATCAAGGGCATGGAAAATGTAGCACCGCAAACCAATGCGCCGGTGTGGCAGGCAGCGCTCGCTCAGTTGCAGCAACTGATGCAGTCTCAGGAATGGAAAAATGCCGATGTGGCTATCGTGCTTTCCAACCATTTTGTCCGTTATGACTGTTTACCTTGGAATGCCGCAGTAAAAAGTGAAGAAGAGCAGCTTGCCTTGGCACGCCACCGCTTGCTGCAAGTTTATGGCACGATGGCGCAAACTTGGGCAGCGCGTATCAGCCCGGCAAAAAAGGGCGCGGCACGCTTGGTTGCCGCAATAGATGAAGCATTACTGGAAATGTTGAAGCTGGCGACCGCAGAGGCGGGGCTCAAACTCTATTCTGTACAACCCTATTTGATGGCCAGCTTCAATCATTACGCCAAACAATTAACGCAAAGTGAAGGCTGGTTTGTAGCAGCAGAAAGCGGGCGTTTTGCGCTGGCTTTATTTCGCAGTGGGTCATGGCAACATGTCCAGTTACGCCGTGGGATAGGCATGGCTGCATTGCATGAATGGCTGGAGCGGGAAAACCTGGCTATCGGCGATCCAACTTTTTGCCGTGAAGTTTTTCTATTTGCACCGGAGCTGGCAAAAGAAGCGCTGTTGCCCGATTACCAATTGCATCGCATGGAATTACCTGCGCGTCACGGCTATTCGCCGATTACCGATGTGCAATATTCCATCGCCTTAAGCGGAGTAGCCTGATGCGCAAGCTGTATCTGGATTTTAATATTCAACGTCGCCGCACGGCATGGCCCGCGTGGCTGTTATTGCTGGCAGGATTGGCATTATGGGGCGAGATGGGCTATTCCTATTTTCAGTTGCAACAAGAAATGAATAGTTTGGAAAGCATGCAACTCAAAAATGGCAATGCCACTAAAGCGGTTGCGCAAAAAAGCGTGGCTTCCTATACCCCGGCAGAGCTCGCCCATGCGCAGGAAATTATTGCTCGCATTGCCATTCCATGGAATGATTTATTCCAGGCGGTAGAAACGGTGAAAGTAGAGCATGTTGCATTGCTTGGCCTGGAACCGGATGCTAAAACGGGAAGAGTATTGTTACGCGGGGAAGCTGGCGATCTACCTGCTTTGTTGACCTATATTGCGCGGTTGCGGCAAACATCAAAGCTGTCCGAAGTTTATTTAATGCGGCATGAAATTAACCCGGCCAATAATCCGCAGCGACCTGTTGCGTTTTCTATCAGCGCATATTGGGGAGTCGGCGCATGATGGGACAATTGCAACAACTCAGACAAGACCTTGGCTGGCAGGGAATCAGCGGCGCAGCATTGCTGTTGCTAGGACTGATTTTCTCCACTGTTGTTTTGCAGCCGCATGAAGAACGTGTGGTACAAATACGTGAGCAGTCGCAAAACCAGCGCAGCAGCATGAGCGAGCAAATGCACAGCGCGGCACTTAAGTCGCCAGGCATTATGCTGGCCAAGTTTTACGATTTTTTTATTTCCAGGCAGGAAATAACTGACCACCTGGCTAAAATTTACAGCTTGGCACAAGCCAATGGATTGGAGCTCAGGGAAGGGGATTACAAAGTGGTCCGCAACAAAGACGAGCAAGTAACCCAGTACCAGATTTCCCTTCCTGTGGCAGGAGGTTATAATCAAATACGCAGCTTCACGGCGCAAGTACTGGATGGCATTGCCGTCATTTCGCTGGATCAGATCAAGTTTGATCATAAACATGCCAATGATCCGCGCATAGAAGCGCAAATTATGTTTACCTTATATTGGGTGCAATCATGAAGAAGCTATTCGATATAAAAATTTACCTGCTACTGCTGGGCACGCTATTGCCTTTATGGTTGGTGAATTTCTTTTTTGGGCAGCACAACAGCACGGCTGAAATCCAGCACAGCGCAATAGCGGAAGTAAACTTGCAACCGCCCCATCCTGAAACTTTAACCCTCAAGATGAGCTTCTCCTTGAATCAATACAACCCAGGAGATCAACACAATACAGCGGCCATAGCCCAGCCTGCAATAGCCAAAGCAGCCACCAGGCAATCACAAACAGCGCTCAATATGAGCTTCTTTTTAAGTGAAGCCCATGCAGTAGAAACGACAGAGGCACCATCCCCGACAGCGATGGAAAAAAAGATGAACGCGCGGCTGTCATCCGAACGTCAGCACGAGATGGCGTTGAATGTGGAAAAACTGACGCGCCAAAAACTGGAATTACCCAGTGGAGATCCTTTTGTCGCCAAATTGCCTCCGCCCCCGCCACCCCCTCCACCCGCACCGCCCCCGCCTCCGCCTCCGCCTGCTCCAGTTGCGCCAGCGTTTCCGTTCACCTTTTTGGGACGCATGATAGAAAACAACGACACCACGCTATTTTTAACCAAGCAGGATAAAAGCTACAGCGTGAAATTGAATAGTGTGCTGGAACAAAATTACCGCGTGGATAAAATTGACAACGATCAAGTCATCTTTACTTACCTGCCGCTCAACATTCAGCAAACGCTATACATAGGCCGCGCAGGTTAACCACCCCGGCACGATGCGCCACCCCTCCTTAGGCAAGGAGGGGATATGGATGACAGTACTCCCCTCCTTAAGTTTAAGGAGGGGAGGGCACCCGCAAGGGGTAGGCCGAGTTGCCTCGCAGAGGTTCTCGCCCCCTGTGGGGGTAACCAGCTGAAGCTGGACAACTTCGCTCAGCGAAGCGGAAGGGGTGGTAAGATTTATCAATACTGCGCCTGTACATCACTATGAAACAAACCGGCTTTACCCTGATTGAATTGATGATCACCGTTGCGATAATCGCCATCCTGGCGGCTATCGCCCTGCCCATGGCCGAAGTCAATATCCAGCGCAACAAAGAACAAGACCTGCGCCATGCCCTGCGCCAGATACGTGATGGGATTGATGCTTATAAACAAGCGGTAGACGAGGGGCGCATCCCCAAGGATTTAGGCAAAACAGGTTATCCGCCTACATTAGAAACGCTGGTTGAAGGCGTGAAAGACGCCAAAAGTCCGGACGGGAAATATATCTACTTCCTGCGCAGTGTGCCGCGTGATCCAATGTTCAGTGACGCCCAGGCTGCGCCCGCAGAAACCTGGGGCTTACGCAGCTACGACAGCCCGCCTGACGACCCCAAATCAGGTGATGATGTGTTTGATGTTTATTCTATGAGTACAGAAACCGGGCTCAATGGAGTTCCTTATCGGGACTGGTAATTATTACCCAGCTTGCCCCTTGATCTTGAGCATAACTATACATGGCGATATAATTCCAATTCCCGATAGAGACGCCACTAATTTTCCCCTTCCCCTTCAAGGGGAAGGCCGGGATGGGGAGAGCTGGCGAGGGGGCGTGCGATGCCACACGCTTTTACCCCCATCCCCTCCCTAACCCTCCCCTTGAAGGGGAGGGAATTGTGGTCTTTTCAAACGAAAAATGGAATAAGTTTACTGCGCGAACCGACATCAGGGTCGCGCGGCCAGGCTTGCAATAAATATTTACACGTATATACTATGAGTCATCACATAGAGGGAGTTGCATTATGCGCACCACAAAAGTTTTCAAGAGCGGTAATTCGCAAGCGGTGAGGATCCCTGCGGAGTTTCAGTTCGATACTGAGGAAGTGGAAATTTTCCGCCGGGACAACGAATTGGTACTGCGTAAGAAAGTTACATCGCTGGAACAAGCTTTTCATCTACTGGCTTCGCTGCCCACAGATTTTATAATGGAGCGCGAAGACAGCCCACCGCAACAGCGAACCGGACTGTAAGTCATGCCCCGCTACCTGCTGGATACCAATATCTGCATCTACATCAAAAACCATCGCCCAGCCGGAGTGCTGGTACGTTTTTCCAAATTGCCCCATGGCAGGGTCGCCATGTCTGCCATTACTTATGGCGAGTTATGTTTTGGTGCAGCGAAAAGTTCCAAGCCAAAAGAATCGCGGCAAATTCTGGAGCATTTGATTTCGTTTATTCCCGCATTGCCGCTGGATACAGGCGCTGCCATGCACTATGGAAAAATCCGACAGCAACTGCAAGCGAGCGGTAAACTCATCGGCAACAACGACCTGTGGATCGCTGCCCATGCGCTGGCGGGCAACCTTATTCTGGTGACCAATAATGAATCAGAGTTCAAGCGAGTGCATGGCTTGAAGATTGAGAATTGGGTTGGATAGTGGAAAAGATCAGAAACCAGCGGAATATGGGATATAGGCTACGATTTGGCTGTGGTGTGAGAATGTGGCTGGGTGGCGTCAGTATATGAATGAGCAGCAGTTGCTTATTACATGGCATAGAATGATAATCACGCTTCCCTCTACATTTTGGAGTGCGCCATGAAAATCTATTCAGCGGTAATTGAGCGGTGTCCGCAAACTGGCATGTTCGTTGGTTTTGTCCCCGGCTTTCCCGGCGCTCATTCTCAGGGAGAAACACTGGATGAAATCAATCACAACCTGCACGATGTTATTACCATGCTTCTGGAAGATGGCGAACCTATGCTGGAATCCGAATTTGTCGGGGTTCAAAACGTCGCCGTCGCTTGAGTTATGGGCAATATTCCTGTTCTAAAACCCAATGAAGTCATCGCCATTCTCATCAAACTCGGCTTCACTGAAGTCCGCCAACGCGGATCACACAAACAATTCCGTAATAAAGCAGGCCGCTGCACAACGGTTCCGTTTCACCAAGGCCGAGACATCTCCCCAATCTTGCTCCGTCAAATCGCCAAAGACATTGGTCTCGCACTTGATGAGCTTCTCCAGCATAGATAGCTAATTCCATCCTAATTTGTTAATGCCTCAATCTTGCTCCCTCATCGAGGGTGAGGGAACAATCTGGCATTATCAAATTATAAATAATGTAATGGACGCCCACTGTTGGGCGGGCGTCCCACTGCTACTGTATAGCCATAGGTCATCAAGGCAGAATCCAGCGGAATATGGAATATATGCTACGATTTGGCTGTGGTGTGAGAATGCGGTGTGCCGTCAGCATTATGAAATAGAGATATCCATTTTTTGATAAATATTTTTGACTGAATAATTAATTGGAGAAAACTGAAATGAAAAAATTACTATTTGCTTGGATGGGGTTGTTGTTAAGTGGGATGAATGCGGTTGCTGCGCCTACCCTGACCGCCATCACTATCACACCGAGCCGCCCTACCATTAGTGTCGGCCAAACGCAGCAATTCACGGCGACAGGCATGTTTAGCGATGGTGCCAGCCGCGCGCTTATCGGTGGCGGTGGCGTCTGGGCCGACAAGACACCAATGTCCGCCCCGCGTTATTATTACGCTGTAGGTGTGGTGAACAGTACGCTCTATGCCGTGGGGGGCATCAATGGCAGCGGCAGTTATAGTGCGACGGTGGAGGCCTACGATCCGGCGACGAACATCTGGACGCCCAGAGCTTCCATGTTTACCCCGCGCTATGGGCATGCTGTGGGCGTAGTGAACGGTACGCTCTATGCTGTTGGGGGATACAATTACAACGTCAGCGGCAGTGGCTCTCTTGCGACGATGGAGGCCTACGATCCGGTGACGAATACTTGGACGCCCAAGGCATCAATGCTTACCCCACGTGAGGGACTCGCTGTGGGCGTGGTGAACGGCATACTCTATGCTGTAGGAGGCTACGACTATTTCAGCAACACCATGTTTGCAACAGTGGAAGCCTATGATCCGGTGACGGACACCTGGACGCCCAAGGCCTCCATGCCCACTCCGCGCGCTGCATTCGCTGTGGGCGTGGTGAACGGTACACTCTATGCTGTCGGGGGCAATGGTGTCGGCCGCAGTATCAGCCCTCTTTCGACGGTGGAGGCCTACGAT
>JAUSKS010000039.1 GCA_030646595.1 Gallionellaceae bacterium
CAGAATGATTTTATCTATGATTTTCTCGCGCTGGGATTAATCGGCGTAGTTTATGGAGTGAGTGTATTGCTCAATGCCTGGGGTTTTCTGGCGGTATTTTTTGCTGCTGTGGCGCTACGTCAGACTGAGCTTAAACTGGCCGGTAGCAGCCAGCAGCAGCACCCAGAGGCTCCGCCCATAAATAAAAATTTGAGTGATAGTACACAGCCGGAGGCTGCGCCCACTTTCAGCGAAGCCTCGCTGGTATTTGAAGAACATCTGGAGCGGTTGTCCGAGGTGGTGCTTATTCTGCTGATAGGCGGAACATTGTTTCTCGACTCATGGAGTTGGCAAGCAGTGGCTTTGGGCATATTCCTGTTCATTGTGGTGCGCCCCATTAGTGTATTGCTGGGATTGATGGGCACACGCACTACATGGCGCGTACGCGGCATGGTGGGCTGGTTTGGGGTGCGCGGAATAGGGTCACTCTACTATCTGATGTATGCCATTCAACGCGGCCTGCCGGAAGAATTGGCGCTACAGTTGACGCAACTAACACTCATCGTAGTCACGCTTTCCATTGTGGCGCACGGCACCAGCGTCAAGCCATTGATGAGTATTTTCTGGCGGCGCAACACGCCCCGTCAAAAATTGTGAAAAAGCAGTTGAACCTGGCCATCTGTTCAACTGCATTTTAATGCTACTTATTTTGCGAATATTCAGATAGCCAGCGATCCAGCTGGGAGATTTCCCGTGTTTGTGCAGCGATGATGTCTTCGGCCATGCGCGTCAGGGTGAAATCTTTGCCGCTGTTAAGTTGAGTGCGCGCCATGTCCAGCGCTTTTTGATGATGCTTGCGCATATTCACGGCGAAATCATAATCTGCATCGCCACTCTTGGACATACTCTTGCCAGATTTTGATGAGCTCTTCTGTTGCGACATGTTTTCTCCATTGTTCATGGATGAATCCATCGATCTGTTATTCATGCGGGGCATGTCTGTCATATGAGGAAAATCTGTTGGGCGGGAGCTATCTGTCATAGGACTAGGGCTGGCCAGCGAGGGAAAATCTGTCGTGCCGGGGGCGGCTGTAGTAGTTTGAGCAAATGACCAAGCGGGAAACAAGGTAACTGTTAAGGCAAGCACAGCCATCGTGCAGCGGGAAGAAGAGTAACGGTGGAGCAGGGTGTAGCCTGTTGTGTTGTGAGACATAATGAACCTCCTCGATATATAGTAGAAAGTAAGGAGATGGAATAGCAATTCCACCAAGGCGAAACTAACACCTGATTGAAAGATTACTGACTAATACTCTGGGCTATCGGTTCGCTATCCAACATATCATTACACACTGGGCAAACAAGAATACTGCAACACATTTTCTGGTTACATTGCGCTATTGATGGGCTTCTGCATGCGGTGCGCCAGACATTCTGCCGCTGATCCAGTTTTTGCCATTTTTGTATAGATAAGTAATGTCTGCAATAATTTTTTCAGGGGGAGTTGCATAAGGATAGGACAGCAGCAACTTGCCCGATTTATCCAGCAGGTAGCTGGTGCCGCTGTGATCAAAAACATCGTTAACTTTGCCTTTGATAGTCCGTTTTCTGTACTTCACTAAAAAAGAAGAGGCAGTGTTATTGATTTCTTTTTGGCTGCCGGTGAGTCCAATGAAATCCTGATCGAAACCAGCAAGGTAGTCAGCCAGTTTTTCTGAGGTATCATGCACCGGATCCAAAGTGATAAACACCACGTTAATGGGCTCGCTTGCCATTAACGATTTTTTTACCCGTGCCGCCATTTGCAGGCTGGTGGGGCAGATATCGGAGCAGGTGGAATAACCAAAAAATATCAAGCTATACCGGCCTTCAAGTTGTTGCGAGGAAAAAGCCTGTTGGCCTTGATCTATGAGTGAGAAAGAAATTTTTTTCTGGAATGGCGGAAGCTCGCCATTTAGCCATTCAGCGTGGACCAATGAGCTATGCAGAACTAACAGGAAATTTAAAAAGAAGAATATTATTTTCATGAGGGCTACCTAAAATTGATTATATCAATATATATGGCCCGTTGCTTTTTTAGAGCGTAGCTATTTGATTAACAGAATAAGCATGCAACAATCCCGTTTCAATTTTTTCTAGGATCCAATATGAGCCAGCAAGATGTCGTGACTTTGCAGAAAAATTTTTCTATCCGGGGGCAACTTGATTTTATTCAAGACAGCAGTGGCCTGGTAGTCGCACGTATCGTCAATCAACATGCCCAAGCCAGCATTGCGCTGCAAGGTGCGCATATCATGACTTTTCAGCCCACAGGCGAACATCCTGTGATCTGGCTGAGTCCGGCGGCCAAGCTGGTTGCCGGGAAATCCATACGTGGCGGGGTGCCTATTTGCTGGCCGTGGTTTGGTGCGCATGCTACCAACAGCAGTTTTTCGGGCCACGGTTTTGCGCGCACGGTGATGTGGCAAGTGGTGGGCAGTGAAGCCCTGCCGGATGGCAGTACCCGCATTATTTTTGAATTGCCGCAAAGTTCCATTCCAGCCGCGCAATGGCCGTATTCTTGCCGTGCCCGTAACATTGTTACCGTCGGTAAAACATTAACTGTGGAGCTGGTCACGGAGAATACCGGCAATACAGCTTTTGAAATTGGCGAAGCATTGCATACTTATTTTGCTATCAGCGATGTAGGCAATATGCGCATTAGCGGGCTGGAAAACTGTGTTTATCTGGATAAGGTGGGTGCGCCGCAGAGTAGAACACAGCAGGGAAAAATAGCGATTACCAGCGAAGTGGATAGAATTTATATTGATACCGTAGCGGATTGTGTGATTGAAGATAGTGGCTTTAAGCGCCGTATTCGTATTGCCAAGCAAGGTAGCCGCTCCACCGTGGTATGGAATCCCTGGACAGAGAAGGCGGCCAAGATGGGAGATTTTGGCAGTGATACTGGTTATCGCGGTATGGTGTGTGTGGAAAGCGCCAATGCGGCGAATAATGTGGTCAGTGTGGCACCAGGCACTACCCATGCGCTACGCGTGGTATATAGCACAGCGGCACTATAAATGTAGTTAAGCGTGCGGTAATATTTTTATGACCTCAGTAGCAGATAAGGGCTGACTGAAGTAATAACCTTGATACTGATCGCAGCCATGTTGACGCAGGAAAGCCAGTTGCGCATCTGTTTCCACACCCTCGGCAATCACTTTCATTTGCATGCTGTGGGCCAAGGTAATGATCGCTTTAACAATGGACGCGTCGTCCGGGTCGGTGGCAATGTCCATGACAAAGGAATGATCAATTTTCAGCGTATCAATCGGGAAACGCTTGAGATAACTCAGGCTGGAGTAGCCTGTACCAAAGTCATCAATGGAAATAGCCATGCCTAGCTTGTTTAGTTCGCGTAGAGTTTCTATGGCGTCATCCACATTTTCCATGAGCAGGCTCTCGGTAATTTCCAGTTCTATGCGGTGTGCTGCTATTCCGCTGTTGGCCATAATGCGCAGAATGGTTGCTGCCAGCGTCTTCTGGCGGAATTGTTTAACCGAAAGATTGATGGCCAGCTTGGGAATGTCATATCCCTGCTTGTGCCAGTTTTGTAACTGTTGGCATGCTGCTTCGACTATCCATTCTCCGATCGGCACGATCAACCCGATTTCTTCAGCCAATGGAATAAATTGCCGCGGCAAAATCAAACCCTTATCGGGGTGCTGCCAGCGCAATAAGGCTTCCATGCCCATCAGCTTGCCCGTGATCACATCGATAATGGGCTGATAATGTAGCAGCAGTTCCTTGCGCGCCAGGGCATGATGCAAATCAGTGCCCAGGGAGTGCAATTCTGCTGCTATCTGATTCATTTCCAGCGTATAGAACTGGCAATTGTTGCGCCCCGCTTCCTTGGCGTGATACATCGCGGTATCGCTGTTCTTAAGCAAGGTATTCACGTCCTGCCCATCATCAGGGTAAATGGCAATGCCGATACTGGCGCTGATATAGAGTTCTTTGTTGTTGATTTGGTAAGGGAGCACCAATGCTTCCAGCAGTTTTTCCGCGACTGTTCCTGCATCCTGAGCATTATTTATGCTGGGCAATAACACAATGAATTCATCGCCACCCTGGCGTGCCACGGTGTCTTCGGTGCGCACCCCTGCTATGAGTCTGCGGGTTACCGCTTGTAACAGTAGATCACCGACATCGTGCCCCAGGGTATCGTTAATGGTTTTGAACTTATCCAGGTCGATAAACAGCACTGCCGCATGTAAATGGCTGCGCTGCACATGTACCAGTACTTGCTCTATACGATCCAGTAATAAATTACGGTTAGGCAGGCTGGTCAGTGTGTCGTGCGTGGCCAGATGCAAAATACGCTGCTCTGATTCTTTGCGGGCAGTAATGTCGCGCGCCGAGGCAATGAACAGCCGACCTGATTCAATGCGGACTTCGTTGGTTTTAAGCTCCAGCGGAAAATGAGTGCCGTTCTTGCGTCTGCCTACTACTTCTCTGCTGACGCCGAGCGTGGGGGGGGTGTCTGATATATCAGAGTGCCTGAGATAATTGGCATGCAAGCCTTGGCCATGATCCGGTATCAATAGATTGATATTCTGGCCAATAATCTCCTGGTCAGTGTAGCCAAAAATCTGCTCCGCAGCAGAGTTGAAGGTGGCTACCCTATCATCTTCGCTGATGACGATAATGCCTTCATTGATATTTTCCAGTACAGCGCGAGTATAGGTTTCACTGTCGCGCAGCAAGGCATTTGTTTTAAGCGTTTCCTGCTCGCGGCTAACCAGCTCTCGCCGCATGGATTCCAGATCTGCGGCCAGGTCGGAGACCTCGGTAATATTGGTTACGACAGACAGGCTTTCTGCAGTATGGCCACTGGCAATTTTGCGCGAAGCGGTGCGTAGCTGGCGTATTGATTTGGTCAAGCGATGACCAAAAAATAAAATGAACAGCAAACTGAACCCGATGTAGGCCGTTGCTAAATAACGGTTGAAGCGGTATAGAATTTGGATACGCTCCAGCGTGGGCACCTCATCATAGCCCAGTCTGAGTGTGCCTTTGGATTCTGGGGTGGGGCCTGTTACCGGAATGGCAATATAGTAGACATGGTCGCCGTGCTGACCAAAGAAGAAGTCCTCCTGGAAATCGGTGATACCTGGAGTCGCTAATGTCAGGGCTTGGGCTTTGTCAGGTAACAATTCTGCATACAGCACCTCTCCGGCCAACATCAGATCATTGATGGTTTGTTCAATCTGGGCATGTTCGGGTATCTGGGCCAGCAAATTGGCCAGAGTATGCGATTGAGAGCGCGCATAATCAATAAACTGCGCCTGATAATCCTGCTGCACCATACGCAGAATGACAGCAAACAGCAGCGGGATCAGCAGGGCGTGTATGAGCAATATGCCCAGTAACATACGGCCTGTCAGACTGCGGAAAAAATTACCGATCAATCCTGTTCTTCCCACAGTGTGCTAACGATTTTCAGCTCAGGATGGGCGCTGGCCTCGTCGCTGTACATATAACTGAGTGTGCTGGGGTCGTCTTTAAGTGCACTGAGTAATGTGTGCAGTCCAGTGTATACCGGCGGGCGATTGCCTCCCATGCGAAATACTCTGGATAAGATTTGGCGCTCATATGCAGGAGTGGACATGAACATGACCTTCTGCATAAATACTTCCTTTAAATAACCATCGGAATGGTTGAGCAGGGGCTTGATGGTTTGTCCATTATTAAAAATCGGTATGCCCAGATATAATTTGCGCACCTCATCTGCCGTAAGAGGGGCTATGGTGGAAGTATTGCTGGCGACCAGCACTAAATCCGGTCCCACAGACAGGGCAATAGATATGGGCACCTGCCACCACAGCCAGCAGCAAGCCAGTATCAACAGGCTACGCTTTCTGGTCAGGGCGGGTTTTCTGAAAAAACCAGGCGTCATGGGAAGACTGCGCTCCATTCAATAGCCACCTGGCGGAATTTTGTCTGGTCCTGCTGTTCGCTATGCGACAGTTCTAACTTGAGTGCCTGGTTGCGGGTGAGCGCATAGCGTATTCCAGCCAAGCTGCGGGAACGGACGAATTCCGGACGCAGGTCCAGATAAGGGTCATCCTTTGCACGGGCAGTATGCTCGACCCGGCCAAACAATATCCAGTTGGCGCGCAGGGAATAATCAGTTTGCAGATAGGCACTGCTAAAGGTATGACTATCGCTTGTGCTGCTTGCTTCAAGCCGGTTATGTACGAGATACCATTCACCGATCAAGCGTAAATTGCCAAACTCATGGTTGATCTCGGCCCCGACCAGCGTTTGTGTGATGCCGGTGAGCATGGGCCCCATGCCCATGTCCATAAATACATCTTCAGTCGGAATGCGCGTATACGCAGTGAAAATTCCGAACTCATTCATTTTATCTTCTTGCGCTTTGTACACCAGCCTGGCAGTGGCTGAAAGTCGGCCATGTTCTTTTGTTGGTTGCAGAATTTCCACCGGTGCCAGACCCATCATCTCCATCTTGGGGCCTATGCCCATCGCTGCCGAGTAGCTGAATGGGCTGGCAGTCGTTCCTTCCCACAGTAGCCCGCTGAGGTGCATGGGCAATACACCGCCGCCATGTTCCTCAAAGGCAACAATGCCGGGGCGGCTGATCGTTGTGGTCAGATAATTACCATGATGAAACTCGGTATTCCAATAGCCTAATGGATTGTGAAAACGCCCTAACCAAAGGGTGGACGATGCACTGGGTAGCCAGCCAATTTGCAGGCGCTCCATCATTTTATGGTCAGGAGCGGCTATGTATTCCGCCAGAAAGCGGAAGCGCTCGTGAGTAACCGAGTAAAACGCATCCAGTGAGGGTTCAATCTCATCCTGCGGGTGGTCTATTATCGGGGCATTACGGTGCAAGCCAGCAAGGGTCGGGAATAACAGAAATTCACCCTCGTATGCCAGCGCTGTGAGTGGCAGGCAGCATAGTGTTACGAATGTTAAAATGATGGAAAAATTGAACCGTTTACACACCTGTACAACCCCTGTGCTTGATTTTTACTGCTTATTTTAAGCGTTATATTATCACTTCCTGTGGTTTTATATGCTGAGTGCATTAAGCGAAGCACGTTCTATTAATCTGCGCCACTCTGTTACAATGCGCCGCTGCGGCATCGTTCCAGTCTTTGTGCCGCACGCCATATTGGTTTACTAAACACTGCTATCTGCCTAAGACTGGCGCTTTACCAAGCGACAGGCCGATCTTTATATCCAGGAATAATTTATGATTTTTGCTGCACGGTCTTTTGCTGCCTTGGGCTTGTCCGATGAACTCGTCCGCGCTGTTACCGAGCGTGGTTACACTGAACCCACTCCCATCCAGGCACAGGCGATTCCTGCCGTGCTATCGGGTGGCGATTTACTAGCCGGGGCGCAAACCGGCACCGGCAAGACCGCTGGCTTCACCTTGCCGATTTTGCATAGGCTCACTGCCTCGGCCAAACCCACCACGGGCAAAGCGCCGATCCGCGCCTTGATCCTCATCCCTACCCGCGAGCTGGCTGCGCAGGTGGAAGAGAGCGTGCGCGAATATGGAAAATATTTAAAAATAAATTCCATGACCATGATAGGCGGTGTCAACATCAATCCGCAGATCAGCCGTTTGAAAAGTCGCGTCGATATTTTGGTCGCCACGCCAGGCCGATTGCTCGATCATTTGCAGCAAAAGACTGTAGATTTATCGCATGTAGAAATTCTGGTGCTGGATGAAGCGGATCGTATGCTGGACATGGGCTTCATCCGTGACATTAAAAAAATCCTCGCCATCCTGCCCAAGAAACGGCAGAACCTGTTGTTCTCGGCCACTTTCTCCGACGAAATAAAATTACTGGCCGATGGTCTGCTCAACAATCCGGCCATGATCGAAGTGGCACGCCGCAATGCCACGGCAGAATTGATCACGCAAAAAATTTATCCGGTCGACCGCGAACGCAAGCGCGAGCTACTCACGCATCTGATCAAGGAACATAACTGGCATCAGGTGCTGGTGTTCACGCGCACCAAGCATGGTGCCAACAAACTGGCGGAACAACTGGATAAGGACGACATCCCATCGCTGGCCATCCACGGCAACAAAAGTCAGGCAGCGCGCACCCGTGCGCTGGCCGAATTCAAAACCGGCAAGCTGCAAGTACTGGTCGCTACTGACATCGCCGCGCGCGGCATAGACATTATCGAATTGCCGCATGTGGTCAATTTTGAAATGCCCAATGTGGCGGAAGATTATGTGCATCGCATCGGCCGCACGGGCCGCGCTGGCAGCGAAGGAGAAGCCAGCTCGCTGGTGTGCATTGATGAACATAAACTGCTGAGAGATGTAGAGCGGCTGACCAAGCGCGAAATTCCGGTAGTACAAGTGCCAGGGTTTGAGCCCGATCCACGCATACGTGCCGAACCGATTTTGAATGGCATGAATCGCGGTCAGGGTGGTGGGCGCGGGCAGGGACGCGGCCAGCCTCGTGCTGGGGCAGGCGGGCGGGGCGCGACCAGCAAACCGGTGGTGCGTCCGCCCTTACATCGTTCTGGTGGACGAGGCCGTTAATGAGCGCCCATATGAGCGCGGCTTCCAACGAAGCGGTCATTGCCGCTACTCAAGCATGGCTGGAGCGCGCCGTGATAGGCCTCAATCTGTGCCCTTTCGCCAAGGCGGTACATGTCAAAAATCAAATCCGCTACGTGGTCAGTCGTGCCACTACGCATGAGGATTTGCTGGGCGACTTGATGCGCGAGCTGGAAGTTCTGGCCGAAGCACCCGTAGAAAAAATAGATACCACCTTGCTGATTCACCCCGATGTGCTCAATGATTTTCTGGAGTACAACGATTTTCTGGATGTGGTGGATTTGGCACTGGAAGATATGGAGCTGGAGGACGCAGTACAGGTGGCCAGCTTTCATCCACGTTACCAGTTTGCCGAGACGCAGCCGGATGATATTGAAAACTACACCAACCGTTCTCCTTACCCTATGCTGCAACTGCTGCGTGAAAGCAGCATGGTGCGGGCAGTAGAAGCCTATCCTGAGGCCGAACAGATATTCGAGAAAAATATTGCCACGCTAAAAAATCTGGGACATGCCGGGTGGAATAAATTGGGGATTCCTTCCCCGTTGCCTGCTCCAAAAGATATTAACGGTGCTGAGGACTGAGTGACAGACAGCGCTGATGTACCACAGGAGTCGACGCTACAGGCCTATGCCGCGCTGACCCCGGATTGTGTGCTGAATGCGCTGGAAAGTCTGGGCTTGCGTAGCGATGGCCGTTTGCTGGCGCTCAATAGCTATGAAAACCGCGTCTATCAAGTAGGCATGGAGCAAGGCCCGCCGCTAATCGCAAAATTTTACCGTCCGGCCCGCTGGAGCGATGCGGCCATCCTGGAAGAACATGCGTTCGTGCAGGAGCTGGTCGAGCGCGAAATTCCGGTGGTGCCTGCGCTCACGCTGGCTGAAAAAACCTTGCACACGTTTGAGGGATTCCGCTTCGCTGTTTTCCCCAAGCATGGCGGGCGTGCACCTGAGCTGGAAGACCGCAACACCCTGCAATGGATGGGCAGATTCATAGGCCGTATTCATGCCATCGGCGCACTTCATCCTTTTCAGCATCGCCCGACATTGGACATCGCCAGCTTCGGCCTGCAACCGCGCGATTATTTGCTGACCAATAATTTTATTCCACCCGATCTGGATGCCGCTTACCGTAGCGTGGTGGAGCAAGCTCTGGCTGGCGTGCGCCACTGCTTTGATCGTGCAGGCGAAGTGCGCAGCTTGCGCCTGCACGGCGATTGTCACGCAGGCAACGTGCTGTGGACGAATGATGGCCCGCATTTTGTTGATTTTGACGACAGCCGCATGGGGCCGGCAGTGCAGGACTTATGGATGCTGTTGTCGGGTGAACGGGCGGATATGGCACGGCAACTGGATGATGTACTCACCGGCTATGAGGATTTTTGCGAACTCAATCTGCATGAATTACATTTGATTGAGGCGCTGCGTACTTTGCGCCTGATTCACTATGCTGCCTGGCTGGCCCAGCGCTGGGACGATCCCGCCTTCAAACGTGCTTTCCCCTGGTTTAATACTCAACATTATTGGCAAGACCGTATTTTGGAACTGCGCGAACAGAGTGCGCTAATGGATGAGCCACCCTTGACTCCTGGCTCTGCGCATAAGCGCTAACGTAAGTGCGCCGAATATTTCTCCCCCTGAGCTTGTGATCCCCCGTGGCTTGCCACGGGGATGCGTTCTCCTCTCCTCTCTCTTTTGATACAGTGGCGTGTAAAGCTCGCCGAGCGGTACTCCGGGTAACCGACTCTTGACGTGCGTAATCAATGCGCGTAGATTATGCGCATTGAAAATGTTAAGGAAGCGGAATGAGCAATATTATTTTCGACACAACGGCACCCAAGAAGTCTGCCAATCTCAGCATTAACGCCGATCTCTTGCAACAGGCAAAGCGGCTCAACATCAATCTTTCCCAGACGCTGGAGCAGCATCTGGCCGAAATCATCCGGCAAGCCCAACGCAGCCAATGGCTAATAGAAAACAAGAAGGCGCTGGATGTATACAACCGCCGTATAGAAAAACAGGGCACGTTCAGTGATGGTCTGCGGCGGTTCTGATGGCGCAGTTTGACGTCTACCTTAATCCGAATACGGCCTCGCGTAAGGGCATCCCATACTTGCTGGATGTGCAGGCCGACTTGCTGGATATCTTGGCAACTCGTGCTGTAGTGCCGCTCATTCTGGAGGAAGAAATGGGGCTGGCGGCCAAACATCTTAATCCGCAGTTCAAGGTCAAGGGTGCGACAGTCGTCATGTCCACCGCCGAACTGGCAGGTGTCCCCAACCGTTCGCTGGGCGATAAAGTCGCGACGCTAAAAAATAAACGCGATGAAATCATTGCGGCGCTGGATTTGCTATTTACCGGGATTTGATGCGAGGAGCTAGGTAAGCGCAGAGAGCTTGCATCCCATGGATTTGGCGCGTAGATTAGCCCCATGTTTAGGTCGTCGGCGATAATAAGGAATGAACAAGGAAAATTTGTTGTGTGCATTTCCAATGAGGGTTATCCAGCCTCGCTGGAAAGCAGAAAATATATGGAATCATTCCCGATGCACAGGCCGAATCACGCCACTATCTTCGCGCAATGAATGAATCGGGCGAAGATTATCTATAATCCGGAAAAGCTGTTCCTGGCCGTGCCGCTACCGGAGAATGTGTGCGCGGCTTTGCATCAGGCATAGTGCTACGTGAATGCAAGATATGCCCCCGTACTTCTGATGCTCCGTAGTGTGGAATACTCAAAATCAACTTGCCAATTAGTAGCTTTTAAGCTACAATAACTTCCATGATCGAAATTTTCCGATACCAAACAGTTAATGGCAAAGAGCCTTTGACTGAATGGCTTCAGTCGCTACGAGATAAGCAAGCTCAGGCCAAGGTTCGCGTCCGGCTCAAACGGCTGGAAGCGGGAATATTCGGGGACAGTGCATCAGTCGGCGATGGGGTGCTTGAGTTACGCGAACACCTTGGCGCTGGCCATCGGGTGTATTTCGGCAGGCATGGTCAGACGATAGTAATCCTGTTGTGCGGCGGCACGAAAAAATCACAAGCCACAGACATTAAGACCGCCAAGGAATATTGGATAGATTGGAAACGGAGGCAAGCATGAGCAAAAAATTGAAGGGCGCGGTATCTCACCATGAACGGGAAATCGCCGAACTGCGCGCAGACCGCGAGCTTGCGGTGGCCTATCTGAAAGAAGCGATGGAATCACTGGACAATCCGGATGACCGCGCCGCCGGACTCCTTGCACTGCGCACAGTGGCTGAAGCATACGGTGGCCTCGGCGCAGTGGCCGCCGAAGCGGGCATTAGCCGCGAATCTCTTTACCGCACCCTCTCGCCCAAAGGCAACCCGACATTGAAAACGCTGCTAGCGGTGCTGAAGGCGGTTGGAATGAAGCTTTCCGTGGAATCTGAGCAGCACGTCTCCGCATAACGTTCGCCTAACAATAAAGAATTTGGTTCCCTTGGTCGCGTGAATACTCAGTTATTGTTCTCGGATTATTTCGAAATCGACGCATCCGTTCTGGATCAATACGGCGCGCTTAATATCTGTATTGAATCCGATCTACCGCTGTTTATTGACCCATTTTTACTCTTTGCTTCAGACAAGGCAGAGTATCGTGCCTTGCACGACAAGATCGTCGGACACCTGATCAATCTCAAACAACTAGCTGTAATTAACCCTCAAGCTGACTTGCATCTTTTTCAATTTCCGGAAGTTAAACAGAACTGGCTAGGTCTGAGTAAATGGGGAAACAATGGAAAGGGGCTAGGGCCGAAGTTTGCTCGAAATCTGGTCACGGCATTCCACGGGTTCTATGCCAACTTTGGCAACGAAGATATTACGTCGTCATCCCATATTGAGAAGCTCACATTAGTAGGCGCAGGAATTGGAAGAGACTTCATAAGCGATTTCACCACCAACTTAATGCTAGAGCACCTGCTGGAGTACACGCAAAAATTTGCGAGGCTGTATTTGCAGAAAAGTAAGCTCAAGAAATTTTCAGTCCGCTGCTCTTTTGATTCCAATCTAATGGTATGGAAGCCGAAGACTTTCGAATTGCCGCACTTCTTCAAGGGGGGTAATGACGGAGATTTCATAATTCTTACTCCTATAGACATTCTCACAAAAGATGATGCATTCATATGTCACGGTGACTTTACGAGTAAGTTTAGACAAATAACAAATGCACTGGACAATTCTGCACTAAGAGATGCGATCAACCTTTATTTTCAAAAAAGATTACCAGCTAACCCGAAGAAAGAGGACATTGAACGGGCGATTGATGCGACGGTCCAGAAATATCCAGAAATACTCGACTACTACATACATCATCAAGAAGAAAATCGCGACAGGGCTACAACACTGTCTGCCGAAAAGGTTAAAAAGCTCCGCACAGAATTGCTTTTGACCCTTGTTGATTTCTGCAAGCATGTTGTTGAACACAGCAACTTCTATAAGGTGCCGCCGAATAGCTATCAGTCTGCCTTGCAGCGTGCTCAGTATTTGAAGCAGGTGATAGAAGATAATGACGGATATAGGATATTCTACAAAGACCATAAGCCAATAGCGTCAGAAGACACTATCCAAAGAATATTCCGCTTAACGTGGTTTGCGTCTCCATTGGATGTTAATTCGGAGGTTAATAATGGTCGTGGTCCTGCCGACTACAAAATCTCATACGGCGATAGGGATTCAACTATCGTCGAATTCAAACTTGGGAGTTCCTCGTCTCTCAAAAAAAATCTGCTCAATCAGACTGAGATTTATAAGAAAGCATCTAGGTCTATTAGTGACATAAAGGTTATTCTTTGTTACACAAAATCAGAGATAGCGAAGGTTACAAGGATTCTAAAAAGCATTAATCAGGAGAATGCAGAAAATGTCGTTGTTATCGATGCAACATGGAAAGAGTCTGCATCCAAGGTAAATGGCTAAGGCAACATGACGTTGCAGGGGGCGCTACCCATCCTACGCAGTCGTTAAATGTCAGCTTTTTGAAATTTCTAAAATCCGTAATGTATAAGCGGGCGTTCAAAGTAATAAATTATTTCTTTAGACCGGGATTGAACAAACCCGCGCGACAAAATTCATTTCTTAACTAGCTCTACAATATTTCCATTCCTGAATCGTCTTCACAGTTATGGATACGACGCTAACCTACAATGCGCTAATGGCCGAACAAGACAAACACATCGCTGAAACTGTCTCGCGCGAGCGTGGGCGGCTGGGGAGTTTTATCAGGCGGCGTGTGCTGGATGCGAGCGAGGCAGAGGATATTTTGCAGGATGTGTTCTATGAGTTCGTAGCTGCATATCGTCTGCCGGAACCCATTGAACAGGTTGGTGCATGGCTGTTCCGTGTGGCGCGCAACCGGATTATTGATCGCTTTCGCAAAAAGAAAGAAGAGTCGCTACCCGAAATGTTGGGTGAGGGTGATGAGGGGTCGTGGCTGGATGAAGTTTTACCATCGCCAGATGCCGGGCCGGAAGTAGCTTATGCGCGGACGGTTTTAATGGAGGAGTTGTTCACCGCGCTGAGCGAACTGCCACAGGAACAGCGCGCTGTATTTATCGCGCATGAGCTGGATGGGCGTAGTTTTAAGGAGTTGGCTGTGATAAGTGGGGTGAGTGTAAATACCTTGCTGGCGCGCAAGCGTTATGCGGTGATGCATTTACGCGCGCGTCTACAGATATTTTATGACGAATTTAATTTATAAAGGAGAACTGACATGGGCATGAACTGTTGCAAAACGAGTTGCTGGAAAATCGGGCTGTTGGCAGTGGCTGGCATTGCAGCGCTGGGCTGGGTGGTGATGGCGCTGTGGAACTGGCTGATCCCGACCTTGTTTGTAGGCGGCAAGGAGATCGTTTACCTGCAAGCCCTGGGGCTGCTGCTGTTAAGCAAGATTTTGTTCGGTGGATTTCGGGGACATTGCTGCCCCGGACGCTGGCATCGTAATCGGCTGGAAAACATGACGCCGGAAGAGCGCGAGAAATTTCAGACGGGGATGCGCGGTTGGTGCGGCAAGGATAAGGATGTAGCTAAAGAATAACCGTCTGCAGGGTGGTGCCAGCGCGGTGCACTGCATCGCATTTGATACCCCCCTCGCGATCAGGTATAATTCGCATTCAATAAAGCGGGAGGAACGAGACAGTTCTTCCCGCTTCTTTATGCCCTTTCCTTGTTGGAGTAGCCAGTGCCGCAAACGAACCCCGCCATTCTTGTGCTTGCCGATGGGACGGTGTTTCGCGGCATTGCCATCGGCGCATCCGGTAGCAGCGTGGGTGAGGTGGTGTTTAATACCGCCATGACCGGCTATCAGGAAATTCTGACGGACCCTTCCTACTGCAAGCAAATTATCACGCTGACTTACCCTCACATCGGTAATGTGGGCATCAACACCGAGGACATCGAATCGCGCCAGGTGTTCGCCAGCGGGCTGGTGATACGTGATTTGTCGCTGTCTGTCAGCAACTGGCGCAGTACACAATCATTACCCGATTACCTCAAGGCCAATAATGTAGTGGCGATTGCCGACATAGATACGCGCAAGCTGACCCGCATTTTGCGTACAAAAGGTGCGCAGAATGGCTGCATTGCTAGCGGCACAGACGAGGCGACAGCACTGAAAGCCGCGCGCGGCTTTGCCGGGTTGGCCGGGATGGATCTGGCCAAAGTGGTGAGCTGCGACAAGCAATATGGCTGGGCGCAACGCGAATGGGATTTGAAGCATGGTTACCGCGATGTGAGCGGTACTAAATTTCATGTGGTGGCCTATGACTTTGGCGTGAAGCACAATATTTTGCGCAAGTTGGCTGAACGCGGCTGCAAGGTGACGGTAGTGCCTGCCAAAACCAGCGCCGAGCAGGCACTGGCGCTAAAGCCGGACGGAGTATTCTTGTCGAACGGGCCGGGCGATCCGGAGCCGTGTGACTACGCAATTACGGCAACGCAGCAGTTCTTAAAAAAGAACATGCCGCTATTTGGCATATGCCTGGGCCATCAGATTCTTGGGTTGGCCGTGGGCGCGAAAACATTGAAAATGAAATTTGGCCATCGCGGCGCCAACCATCCGGTGCAGGATATGCAGAACAAACGCGTCATGATTACCAGCCAGAACCACGGTTTTGCGGTGGATGTGGCTACATTGCCAAAAAATGCGCGGGTGACGCATGTATCGCTATTCGACGGTACGCTGCAAGGTTTCGAGCTGACCGATAAACCGGCATTCTGTTTCCAGGGCCACCCTGAAGCCAGCCCTGGACCGCATGATGTGGAGTCTTTGTTTGATCGTTTTGTGGCGATGATGGAGGCAAATCGTGGTCAGTAAGGCTGTTCCAAAAGCGGGTAAAGAACCCGCTTTGCTGCCCAACTATCTCTGGTTGTCAAGCTGCGCAGCCTGCTGGGAGGCAACAAGGAGTTGACGCGTAAACTGAATGCATTGAAAAGAAATACGACGCGCAGTTTCAGGTGGTTCGTTATGCGGCAATCAGGGTCTGCGGAACAAGGAATTTGGCTTCGAATATTTCCACAGCAACTGCTTTGCTGAACAGGAAGCCCTGCATTTCGTCGCAGCCCAGCGTGCGTAGCGAGCTGGCTTGTTCCTCGGTTTCGACACCCTCCGCCACCACCTTTAGCTTCAGTGCATGCGCCAGGATGATGATGGTGGACACCAGCGCCAGCCCCTCCGGGGTATTCATTTCGACTACGAAAGCGCGGTCTATCTTTAATGTATCCACCGGCAGTCTGGACAGGTAGCTGAGCGAGGAGAAGCCGGTACCAAAATCATCAATCGCAACCGATACGCCCATGGCACGGATCGCATGCAGAGTGACGATACTGTGATTGACGTCCTGCATGATCACGCTTTCTGTGATCTCCAGTTCCAGACTGTCCGCTGCATGCGCGGCTATACCGATTTCCCGCTCGATCTCGGCGACGAAGCCGGGATCGCGTAGTTGCAGTGGTGACATATTCACCGCGATGCGCACGGCAGGCAGACCCGCAGCACGCCAGCGCAGGTAGTCCTCGACCGCTTTGCCCAGTGCCCAGCGCCCGACTTCATTGATTAATCCAGTCTCTTCCAGAATAGGGATGAACTGACCAGGCGGCACCAGGCCGGTGCGCGGATCGTTCCATCGGATCAGCGCCTCGGCACTGGTTACCCTGCCGCTCACCAGGTTCACCTTGGGCTGGTAATGCAGCACGAATTCCTCGTTGTCGATTGCCTGGCGCAATTGGTTTTCCAGCGTGAGTTTGGCCGCCACCGCCTCGGTCATTTTTTTGGCGTGGAAAAGATAGCGGTCGCCGCTCTTCTTGGCAATTTTAAGTGCGGCCTCGGCGTTCCTGAACACCGTTTCGGCATCGGTGCCATCGTCCGGGAACAGCGCGATGCCGGTCTTGGCTGAAAGGCGCAGCTCGGTGTTATTTACCTCGAACAGATGGGCCTGAAAGGTTTTCGCGATATTATCGAACAGCATGATCAGGTTGCCATCCGACTTGACTTCCGGCACCACGAAGGCGAAATGATCCGCATCAATGCGCGCCAACAGGCTGGCATCTCCAGTTTTGAGCGAAAGCCATTCCGCCACCTGTTTCAGCAGCGCGTCTCCTGCCGACCGACCCAGGCTGTCGTTGATGTTCTTGAACCGTTCCAGGTCGATCAGGCCTATTGCAAGCTTGTGACCGCTGCTGTCCGCGCTGCGCATATACTGTGCCACCCGCTCGAGAAACAGCGTGCGATTGGCAAGTCCGGTGAGCACGTCGAAATAGGCGAGGTAATTGAGCCGCTCCTGCTTGTTGATGTGATCAATTGCGTAGCCGATGTCGTCGGCCAGCTCGGCCAGCAACTTCATCTCATCTTTCTGGAAGAAATTAATCTCGCTGGCGTAAAGTGCAAACGCGCCTAATGCTTTTCCCGAGATGATCAGCGGCAATATCGTCATCGATTTCACCCCTGCTTCGGTGTACTGCTTGCCGAATAGAAGCCTTGGATCGTTTTGCGTATCGTTGGAAATGATAATTTTTTTCTCCCCGATCGCCTGCCCGACCAGGCTCTTTTGCATACCTTCGCCGGACGACAATACGTTTTTGATTTCTGCCATAAGCTCCTCATGCTTGCCTGCCGACGTGGTCGAGACCGGCAGCATCGTGACTGGATCCACGATAACCAGCATGGCCATGCGGAACCCGCCTGCATCGACCGCGATGTTGCATGCCTCCCTGAACAACTCGTCGCGGTCATTCACGCGCACGATCAGCATATTGATGCTGCTCAGCACTAGCAGAACCCGGT
>JAUSKS010000061.1 GCA_030646595.1 Gallionellaceae bacterium
CGCCACGCTGCACCGCCAGCAATGCTGCGGCTACGCTGGCAGACACACGCTGTGTTACCTCCTGGCCAGTAATCGTACCCAACATGGATTTGCGCGATAGGCCAACGAGTAGCGGTACGCCCAGCACAGCAAATTCATGCAGCCGCTGCAACAAGGTCAGATTATGCCCCAATGTTTTGCCGAAGCCAAAACCGGGATCAATCGTGATACGTTCGCGTGCAATACCTGCCATTTCTGCCGCAGCAATGCGCGTCCGTAAAAATTGTACTACCTCGCTCACCACATCTTCATAATGCGGTTGCTGTTGCATAGTCTGCGGTGTGCCTTGTTTGTGCATCAAACAGACGGCTGCCTTGCTAGCCGCCACGGCAGCGAGCGCCTGTGGTTGTTGCAGTGCATTAATATCATTAATCATGCTCACCCCGGCAGCCAGCGCAGCGCGCATCACCTCAGGCTTGCTGGTATCCACCGAAAGAGGCAGCGGCGCACCGCGCAAGGCTTCAATAAGCGGCATGACACGATCCAGCTCTTGTTGCACACTGACTGCTGGCGCACCCGGTCGGGTAGATTCACCGCCAATGTCGACAATATCCGCGCCCTCTGCTATCAATCGCTGAGCATGGGCCAACGCTGCATCGCATGAAAAATAATGACCGCCATCTGCAAAAGAATCCGGCGTGACATTGACGATACCCATGACTAAAGGGCGGGAGAGGTTTAGTTGGAAGTTACCGCAGTGAAAAAACATTAAGGATCGAGGATCGAGGATCGAGGAGCGAGGAAAACCGGCTGCGCTGCTTTTAACTCGGTCCTCGATCCTCAATCCTCAATCCTGCTTTCAAGCTCCCGGCGCAGGCTGCACAGGAGCGGCAGCGGGTGCCGTGGGCGCGGCATCCTGTGGTGGCTTGGGGCTCTGGCTATAGGGGCTGGGCTTGGGTGCCCGTGGCGGTTTACCGGCCATGATGTCGTCCAGTTGCTCAGCATCCAGTGTTTCCCATTCCAGCAGGGCTTTGGCCATGACTTCCACTTTATCTCTATTTTTTTCGATCAAGCCCCGTGCCAAAGCATATTGCTGATCAATGATGCGGCGAATTTCTGCATCCACTTGCTGCATGGTAGCTTCAGAAATATTTTTGTGGGAAGTGACTGAACGGCCCAGGAAAATTTCCTGGTCATTCTCGCCATATACCATGGTACCCAGCGCATCCGACATGCCCCATTGGGTGACCATGCGCCGCGCCATATCCGTAGCACGCTCAAAGTCATTTGAGGCACCGGTCGTCATCTGATGCATGAAAATCTCTTCCGCAATACGCCCACCGAACAGCACCGCGATCGTATCGAGGATGCGGTTTTTATCCATGCTGTAGCGATCTTCTGCTGGAAGCTGCATAGTCAAGCCCAAAGCGCGTCCGCGTGGAATGATGGTAACCTTGTGCACTGGATCCGTCTTGGGTAGTAGCTTGGCTACAACCGCATGGCCGGATTCATGATAAGCAGTATTGCGCCGTTCTTCCTCAGGCATGATCATGGAGCGACGTTCAGTGCCCATCATGATTTTGTCTTTGGCTGCTTCAAAATCATCCATCTCGACAAAGCGTTTGCTGCGCCGTGCGGCAAACAACGCCGCCTCATTCACCAGATTGGCCAGATCAGCACCAGACATGCCGGGTGTACCGCGCGCCAGAATGTCGGCTTTCACATCCGAAGCAACCGGCACTTTGCGCATATGCACCATCAATATTTGTTCACGACCCCGAATGTCGGGCAAGGGCACGACCACCTGACGGTCAAAACGACCAGGGCGCAGCAGCGCCGGATCCAGCACATCAGGACGGTTAGTGGCAGCAATAACAATTACACCGCTGGCGCCTTCGAAGCCATCCATTTCGACCAGTAAGGCATTCAGCGTCTGCTCACGTTCGTCGTTACCGCCGCCCATGCCCGCACCGCGCTGACGACCGACTGCGTCAATCTCATCTATGAAGACGATGCACGGCGATTGTTTTTTGGCCTGCTCGAACATGTCGCGCACACGCGCTGCGCCCACGCCAACAAACATTTCCACGAAATCAGAACCGGATATGGAGAAGAATGGCACTTTAGCCTCGCCCGCAATGGCCTTGGCCAACAGGGTTTTACCGGTGCCGGGGCTACCCACCATCAATACGCCGCGCGGAATGCGTCCGCCCAGATTTTGAAATTTGGTGGGGTCGCGCAAAAAGTCTACCAGCTCGGAGACATCTTCCTTGGCCTCATCACAACCCGCCACATCGGCGAAGGTCACGCGCTCCTTGGCATCATCCAGCAAACGTGCTTTGCTTTTGCCAAACGAGAATGCGCCGCCCTTGCCGCCGCCTTGCATCTGGCGCATGAAAAATATCCATACACCGATCAGCAATAACATGGGGAACCAGGACACAAAAATGCTCATCAGGAAGGATTGTTCTTCTTCCGGCTTGGCTTCAATCTTGACGCCGTTCTTGATCAGATCAGACACCAGCCACAGGTCCTGCGGCGCATAGCTGGTAATGCGCTTGCCATCATTGGTCACCGCCTTCAAGGTACGCCCTTCTATGGTGACCTTGCTGATTTGACCTTGCTTAACCGCATCCAGAAACTGCGAATAATCCATCTGCGACTGCGCGCCCAACTGCTGGCGCGAGCTAAACTGATTAAACACAGTCATCAGCACCAAAGCGATAACCAGCCAAATTCCGATACTTTTGAAAAGATTATTCAAAATTGCTCCTTCTTATAGCATGCGCTGCTGCGCAAATAACCTTCATTAGACTACTTTCTGCCCGATTACTCAAGCTGTGTGGGCTTTTACCCAGATCAGCCATCACTTTTTTTCCCTAACCCTACCAAATACAGCTCACTGCTACGATCACGCGAGGCATCGGGCTTGCGTGTGACGACGCGGCCAAAGTGACTGCGCATCAGTTTGAGATAATCCTCAAAACCAACTCCCTGAAACACCTTGACTACAAATGCCGCGCCGGGCGCTAAATGCCGCAAGGCAAATTCCAGTGCCAATTCCGCCAGGTGCATGGCTCGCGCTTGATCAGCTATTCCTATGCCACTTATGTTGGGTGCCATATCGGAAATTACAAG